>CAYTTU010000222.1:0-5554 GCA_964440905.1 uncultured Acidimicrobiia bacterium
TCGAAGACTTAGGAGAAGGACATGATCAACCTGGCCTCGATCAAACAAGCGGTACTCCATTCCCAGCCATTCGAGTGGGCACACGTCACCGGGCTGTTTTCGGCTCACGATGCGGACGCGCTTGCATCCTCATACCCGCGCGACAGCTTCAAGACCGTTACGGGCTATGACGGCGAGAAGGGTTACGAATACGAAGCCCGCTCCCTGGTCCACATGGGCGCCGAGATCCCCTCCCATGGCGACGGCTTGAGTCCTGCCTGGCGTCAACTTTCCGATGAGCTGGTTTCCGCCGGGTATCGGTCAGCGATGTCTGAGCTCACTGGGCATGACCTGACAGACGCACCAATCGAGGTGAACATCTTCCACTACACCCCAGGGTCATGGCTCGGCCCGCATCTTGATCTGGATACCAAGGTTGCCACGCACGTCCTCTACTTCAACCGAACGTGGAACCTGAAAGATGGCGGCGGCCTGATGATTCTCCGCTCGAGAGAAATGGCTGATGTGGCCGATGAGATTCCACCACTCCTCGGCAGCAGCTCCGTGCTGGTGCGCTCGGACAAGTCATGGCACGCGGTCTCTCGCGTCGCCGATGACTGCGAGCGTTCCCGTCGCAGCATGACCGTGACGTTCTATCGTGCTGGCTCGCCGAGCACCATGTGGCCTCCGGGGGAAGCCCCCGAGTTACACCCCTACGAAGGCCGAGACGAGTAACTCGTCCTCCGACGGATCACGTCCTCTCGAGAAACTCCCCCACCTCGCCTCGACTTTGCAACCGCACCACTCGGGCGTGCCCCCACTGCGGCGAACCAAGGTACGACTCGTACTTGCGCCTGGTGTGACCGAACCTCGACCAGGCCCACACGACGATGTTCTTGTAGGGGTCGAGTCGGTAGAGGTTTGTCCACGGCTCCCGGTTGCCGTTCCACAACTCCTCGCGGGTGATCACCCGGCGCAGGGTGCGGCGCACCACCCGGGTCATCACTACACGCCGCGGCGGATCGAGCCACACGATGGTGTCGGCCCGTGGCCACACCACCTGGGCGACACCGTGGCTGGTGTAGTTGCCGTCGATCACCCAGCGGTCGCCTTTGGCAAAGTCGAAGACGATGGAGCGAAACTCCTCGTCGGGACGGGCCACCCACCCCGGCTGATGGAACACGGCATCTAACTCGAGATACGGAATGGCCAGCCGCTCGGCCAGAGCGCGAGCCACCGTGGTCTTGCCCGACCCAGAGGAACCGATGACGGAGATGCGGTTCATGGGGGGATTGTCGCGGCTGGCTGGCGGCACCCCCTCGGCCCTCCGGGCACTCCCCCCTACGGGGGGGAGAGAAGCCCCTAGGGCCGTTTTGCCCTCTCCATCGGCTGCGGTATGTGGTTCCATGTACTCGAAACAGGAGGCCCTCATACGCCGCCTTGTCATCGTTGCAGTGTTCGCGGTGTTCGTCGCCGCCTGCGGCGCTGGCGACGCACTCCCCAGCGAGTGGTCACGAGTGTTCGAGAGCCCGGTTCTGAGCGGGACAGGCGACCAACAGATGCTGGCCGTCGTGTCGACCGACACGGGCTTGGTGGCGGTCGGGGTTGATGGGTCCGGCGGGGATCGCAACGCCGCAGTGTGGACATCGAACGATGGCATGGCGTGGGGGCAGGTCCCTCATGACGAGGCGATCTTCGGTGGTCCCGAAAGCGGCTGGATGTGGGACGTGGCCACCGGACCCGGCGGCCTCGTGGCCGTGGGTTTCGGCGGACCAAACGAGGCCCAGTACGCCGCGGTGTGGACCTCAGCGGACGGCGCAACCTGGAGTCGGGTACCTCATGACCAATCGGTGTTCGCCGCCGACCGCGGTGCGGCGATGCTCGCAGTCGACTCCAGTCTGCATGGCGTCGTTGCGGTGGGAGTGACCGGCGATCCAGGTGGTGCGATGGATGCCGCAGTCTGGACCTCGCCCGACGGCACGACCTGGTCTCGAGTGGCCGACGCCGACACCCTGTTCGGCGGCAGCGGTCACCAGAGCATGTCGGGAGTGGTCGGCGGGCCTGATCGGTTCGTCGCCGTGGGCCAGGACAATGGGGCCCCTGCGGTGTGGACCTCGCCCGACGGAACCGAGTGGGAACGGGTTCCAGACGCGGCTGGAGTCTTCGACAGTCTGGGGGTGGGCTACCTCACTTCCATCACCATGGGTGGTCCCGGGTACGTCGCGGTGGGTCAGGGCTGGGCCGATGGGCCGGTGCCCGCCGTGTGGACCTCACCGGACGGGATCATTTGGGCCCGCGTCCCCCACGATCAGGCAGCTTTTGGGGGCTTGGGTGTTCCGGGGATCAATGCATTGACGTCGGGACCGGCCGGGATGGTCGCCGCGGGATTCGACAGCTACACGGACGGCGTCGGTGATGTCGCTCTGTGGAGTTCGCCAGATGGTCTCGAGTGGTCCCGCATCGATACCACCGGCCTTGCCCGTCCCCACGGTCAGTACGCCCATGGCGTGACATTCTACGACGGCATGGTGTTCGTCGTCGGAACCGATGCGACGATCATCGGCGTCGGGGAGGTCGACGAGGACGCCGCGGTGTGGGTAGGAGAGTAAGTCGAGTCGTCAGTCGGATCTTTCTGGCTCAGGACTCAGGACTCAGGACTCAGGACTTCTTTCTACCTCCACCCACCCCAATCGCGGCTGCTCACCCCTTCCACCGGCCACTCCCAGAACTTGCGGGCGATCAGGTTGGTGACCCCGTCGCGGTGCTCCAGGGTGCCGTCGATCATCATCCCCGCCGCCTTGCGGGCCACGTCGCGCTGGGCGTCCCATACGTCGGGCATCACCACCACGTTGAGCAGCCCGGTCTCATCCTCGAGGTTGATGAACACCACGCCGTTGGACGTGGAGGGGCGCTGCCGATGGGTGACCACTCCGCCCACCCGGATACGGCTCCCCTGACGACGCGCCCCGAGGGCGGCGGAGATGGTGAGGCATCCTGCCTGGTCGAGCCGTTCCCGGACGAATTCGACCGGATGGCGCACCGACACCCCGGTGGCCCACAGGTCGGCCCGGGCCGACTCCGCCTCCCCCATCTCCCCCAGCGGCGGCGACTCGGCTCCCACCGCCACCGGGAGCCGTCCCGGTCCCATCCCCCCCAGCGCCCCGGCCGCCCACAGGCCCTGGCGGCGCGACACCCCCATCGACTCCAGGGCCCCCGACGCCGCCAGCCCCTCCAAGGCGGCGACGGGCAGGCCGGTGCGCTGTGCCAGATCGACCGGATCGGCAAACCGCCCCCCGGCCCAACGAGCTGCCTCGATGCGGGCGATCTCCGCCTCCCCCAGTCCGCGCACGTAGCGCAGCCCCATCCGCACCGCCACCGCCATGCGCACCGGATCCTCCACTGCCCCGCGCCCCCGGCGCCACTGCATCCCGTAATAGGTGGCGAGATCGACGGGGTCGGCCTGATGGGGGATCACGGTGCAGTCGTACTCGGAGTCGTTGACGTCGGGACCGAGCACCACGACGCCATGACGACGCGAATCCTGCACCAGTGAGTTGGGGCTGTAGAACCCCATCGGCTGAGCGTTGAGCAGGCCGGCGAGGAACTCGGCGGGCCAGTGGTACTTGAGCCAGGCCGACATGTACACGATGTAGGCGAACGACACCGAATGGCTCTCGGGGAAGCCGAACGAGGCAAACCCCTGCAGCTTCTGCCAGATCTCCTCGGCGGCGGCCCCGGTGATCCCGTTGCGCTCCATCCCCGCCATGGTCTCAGTGCGCAGCTTCTCCATCTCGGCGTCGGAGCGCTTGTGGGTCATCGCCTGGCGCAACCGATCGGATTGCCCCGGGCTGTACCCGGCGCAGATTCGGGCCAGTTCCATGAGCTGTTCCTGGAACACCGGCACCCCCAGCGTCTTGCGCAGGATCGGCTCGGTGAGGGGATGGGGGTAGCGCACCGGTTCCTCACCGTTGCGCCGCCGCAGATAGGGATGCACCGACTCCCCCTGGATCGGTCCCGGGCGGATCAGCGCCACCTCCACCGCCAGGTCGTAGAAGGTCTTGGGCTTCATCCGGGGCAGGGTCGCCATCTGGGCGCGCGACTCCACCTGGAACATCCCCACGGTGTCGGCCTTGGTGAGCATCTCGTAGATCACCGGTTCCTGGTCCAGGGCGGCGAGGTCGAGGCGCGACCCGTGCACCTCCTCGATCATGTCGACGGTGAGATGCAGGGCGTTGAGCATCCCCAGGGCGAGCAGGTCGAACTTGACGATGCCCATCGAGGCGCAGTCGTCCTTGTCCCACTGCAACACCGAGCGATCCTCCATTCGCCCCCACTCCAGGGGCACGGTCTCCCACAGCGGGCGGTCGGCGATCACCATTCCTCCGGAGTGGATGCCGAGGTGGCGGGGGAACCCGTCGAGGCGGCGGCACACGTCGAGGATGAACTCGGTGGTGCGTCCTGGAGGCAGATCCAGGTACTGCT
This sequence comes from uncultured Acidimicrobiia bacterium, assembly GCA_964440905.1. Lineage (GTDB taxonomy): Bacteria > Actinomycetota > Acidimicrobiia > Spongiisociales > UBA11373 > UBA11373. The sequence goes on from CAYTTU010000222.1 coordinate 4,462, forward strand.
CGATCTTGTCGGGGCTGCGGGTGTCGAGGAACTTGGTGAGACCGTTGACCTGCGCCTGGGTGAGCCCGAACGCCTTGCCCACGTCCTGGAGCACCGATCGCGCACGGTAGGTGATCACATTGGCCACCATCGCCGCCCGCTCCCGCCCGTAGCGGCGGTAGCAGTACTGGATCACCTCCTCGCGCCGCTCCGCCTCGAAGTCGACGTCGATGTCGGGAGGGCGGCCCCGCTCGGCGGAGAGGAACCGCTCGAAGGGGAGGCCGAGCCGGATCGGATCCACCCGGGTGATCTCGATGCAGCGGCACACCGCGGAGTCGGCGCCCGAGCCGCGAATCTGGCACATGATGTGGCGCGACTCGGCGTGGCGCACCAGGTCCCACACGATGAGGAAGTAGCCGGGGAATCCGAGCGACTCGATCACCCCCAACTCGTGCTCGAGGCGGGCCACCGCGGTCGGATCGACCCGCTCCGGCCCGTTGCCCGGATAGATGCGGCGTGCCCCCTCGTACACCAGGTGGCGCAGGTACTCCATCTCGGTGCGGAACCCCCCGGGCAACGGGAAGTCTGGAAGCCGGGGGGCGACCAGTTTCAGATCGAAGGCGAGAGCCCGTCCCAGGTCGGCGGCGCGTTCGGTGGCCCCGGGATAGCGCGCCATGCGCCGCGCCATCTCCTCCGGGGACTTCAGGTGGCGCTCGTCGGTGGCGGGCCAGTGCCCGTATCCCTCATCGAGATCGCGCCGACCCCCGATGGCGGCAAGCACCTCGGCGAGGTCCGCCTCGGAGCGGTCGTGGTAGTGGACCACGTTGGTGGCCACGGTGGGGAGACGAAGCCGTCCCGCCACCTCGGCGAGCAGGTCGTTGCGTCCGTCGTCGCCGGGCATGCGGTGATGCCACAACTCGACGAACAACCGGCCGGGGAACGTCTCCCGCAGCCGCGCCGCAGCCGCCATCGCCCCGGCGAGATCGCCGCCGGCGGCGAGCCGGGGCACCTCACCCTGATGGCACCCGGTGAGGGCCAGCAGCTTGCCGTCGGCCGATGCCTCGGCGAGATCCTCATAGGAGTAGACGGGACGATCCTTCTCGCCGCGGAACTG
>CAYTTU010000223.1:0-6734 GCA_964440905.1 uncultured Acidimicrobiia bacterium
GATGCCCGATGCCCGATGCCCGATGCCCGATGCCCGATGCCCGATGCCCGATGCCCGATGCCCGATGCCCGAGTCGCCCGCGCCCCTAACCCCTAACCTCTGGCCAATAGCCAATAGCCAATAGCCAATAGCCAATAGCCAATAGCCAATAGCCAATAGCCAATAGCCAATAGCCAATAGCCAATAGCCAACAGCCGGCGTACCATTCCCCTATGACCCCGCTCGGGGCCGCGAGCGCAGGCGCCGGGGGCGGAATCGCCCCTGGGGGCGAGTCGCTGTGCTCGCATCCGTTACATCCCACCACGACCGTGGCGCCAGCGCGCCCGGCGGCAAGGAGGATTCCGTGGAAGTCCGCGTGCATGCCACCCGAATGAACCTGTCCGACTCCGTTCGCCAGCTCGCCGGGGAGAAGATCCTTCACGCCACGAGGCTGTTTGGCGACGGATCGCAGGTCGATGTCGAGTTCACCGAGGAACACAATCCGCGCCTGGCCGACGGGAGGTTCCGGGTGGAGGTCACCTCGATGGTGGCCGGGCAGATGGTCCGGGTGGAGGCGGCCGGCGGGGACCCCCGTTCGGCGCTGGATCTCGTTGTGGACAAGTTCGAGACCCGGTTACGGCGGCGCAAGGAGCGGATCATCGGCAAGCATCGGCGCAACGGAGAGAAACGGCTAAATGGCGAGGGCGTTGAGGACGAAGAACCAGAAGACCACGCTCTGCGGATCGAACGTGTGAAGCGGTTCGTGGTAAAGCCCATGACACCAGAGGAGGCAGCCCTGCAGATGGAACTGCTTGGACACAGTTTCTATCTCTTCCTGGACGCCGAGACGGAACGGTACGGAGTGCTGTACCGCCGGCGTGGAGGAACCCTGGGGTTGATCGAGCCACAGTGAACACCAGCGTTGTAGTCGTAGACGATGCCGAACTCTTCCGCACCGGGCTGGCCGCCGCACTGGCCCGAGCCGGCTTCACCGTGGCCGGAGAGGCCAGCGACGCAGAAGCCGCCGTCTCGATGTGCGATCGTCTCCAGCCGGATCTCGTAGTCCTCGACATTCTGATGCCCGGGCTCTCCGGACTCGAGGTGGTCGAGAAGATCCGCGCCGCCAGCCCGGGTTCCAAGGTGGTGATGCTGTCTGCCAGTGAGTCCGAGGAGGACCTCCTCGAGTGCATTCGTGCCGGTGCCCGGGGCTACCTCTCCAAGGACGGAACCTTTGACGACCTGGCCCGGTCGCTGCACGATGTCGCCAGTGGGGGCGCCGCCCTCTCCCCACGGATGGCGGGAAAGCTGCTCGACGTCCTCACCCAGTTGCTGCGCCACCAGGAGTTCACGTCGGCTCGTCGGCCCGCTCTCACCGGCCGGGAGGTCGAGGTGCTGCAGCACGTCGCCCTGGGAATGACGTCGCGCGATATCGGTGATGTCCTGTTCATCAGCGAGAACACGGTCAAGAACCACGTCCGCAACGTGCTCGACAAACTCGGGCTCCACTCCCGCAACGAGGCGGTGCTCTACGCCATCCGGGAAAACCTCATCGCCCTCTGAGCGAGCCCGCCTCCCGTCTCCCGTCTCCCGTCTCCCGTCTCCCGTCTCCCGTCAGACGCGCCGGGCATCGGGCGCCGGGCGTCGGGTATCGGGCATCAGGCATTCGGTATCGGGTTCGGGTATCGGGCGTCGGGTATCGGGTCCGGGCGTCGGGCGTCGGGTATCGGGCATCCGGCGAGGGTTCAGGCCGGGCGTCGGGCGTCGGGCGTCGGGCGACCGGGGTTCCTGCAGCACCGCCCCCCTTGTAACATGACGTCTCCATGGCCCTGCTGAAGCGAATCCTCAGCGCGGGCGAGGGCAAGAAGACCAAGGACCTCGAGCGCATCGTCGTCGCGGTCGGCGCCCTCGAGCCCGCTATCCACCCGCTGACCGACGCGCAGCTGCGCGCCAAGACCGACGAGTTCCGGACCCGCCTCGCCGCCGGCGAGACCCTCGAGGACCTTGAGCCCGAGGCCTACGCGGTGGTGCGCGAGGCGGCGCAGCGCGTACTGGGTCAGCGCCACTTCGACGTCCAGGTGATGGGTGCCGCGGTGCTGCACCGTCACGGAATCGCCGAGATGAAGACCGGTGAGGGAAAGACCCTGGTCTCCACCATGCCCGTCTACCTCAACGCACTCGGCGGGCTCGGCGTGCACGTCGTCACCGTCAACGACTATCTGGCGCGGCGCGACGCCGAGTGGATGGGCGGGGTGCATCGCTTCCTGGGCCTCGAGGTCGGACTGATCCAGGCCGACATGCAGCCCGAGGAGCGACGACCGGCCTATGCCGCCGACGTCACCTACGGGACCAACAACGAGTTCGGCTTCGACTACCTGCGGGACAACATGACGATGGATCCCCGCCTCCAGGTGCAGCGCGGCCACAACTACGCCATCGTTGACGAGGTCGACTCGATCCTGGTGGACGAGGCCCGGACTCCGCTCATCATCAGCGGCCGGGTGGGGGAAACCGCCAAGTGGTATCGCGACTTTGCCCGCATCGCCGAGCGTCTGCTGGTCGAGGTCCACTACGAGGTGGACGAAGCCAAGCGTCAGGTGGTGACCACCGAGGCCGGGGTCACCCAGGTGGAGAAGTTTCTCGGCGTCGAGAACATGTACGACCACACCAATGTCGACTTGATCCACCACCTCGACGTGGCCCTCAAGGCCAAAGCGCTCTATCACCGCGACGTCGACTACGTGATCGCCAACGGGGAGGTGAAGATCGTCGACGAGTTCACCGGACGGATCCTCGACGGGCGCCGCTACTCCGAGGGCCTGCATCAGGGGATCGAGGCCAAGGAGGGCGTGCGGATCAAGGAGGAGAACCAGACCCTCGCCACCATCACCTTGCAGAACTACTTCCGGCTCTACGACAAGCTCGCCGGCATGACCGGAACTGCCATGACCGAAGCCGGTGAGTTCAACGAGATCTACAAGTTGGGCGTCGTGGAGATACCGACGAACGTCGCGGTGGCGCGTATCGACCAGCCCGATCTGGTGTACATGACCGAGGACGCCAAGTTCAATGCCCTCACCGATGACCTGGTCGAGCGGCATGCCAAAGGACAGCCGGTGCTGGTGGGCACGGTGTCCATCGAGAAGTCCGAGCGGCTCTCCGACGTGCTTCGCAAGCGGGGAATCCCCCACGAGGTCCTCAACGCCAAGCACCACGAGCGCGAGGCGGTGATCATCGCCCAGGCGGGACGCATCGGGGCAGTGACCGTGGCCACCAACATGGCGGGCCGCGGCGTCGACATTCGGCTCGGCGGCAACCCCGAGGAGCTGGCCAAACTCGAGATGCGCAAGCAGGGGCTCACTCCGGACACCGCGGAATACGAATCGGCCTACTCCGAGTCCTACGGCCTGCTCCAGGCGGAGACCTCGGCCGAGCACCCCAAAGTGGTCGAACTGGGCGGGCTGTATGTGCTCGCCACCGAGCGCCACGAGGCGCGACGCATCGACAACCAGCTGCGGGGTCGATCGGGCCGCCAGGGCGACCCGGGGGAGTCGCGCTTCTATCTGTCGCTGGGAGACGATCTGATGCGCCGCTTCGCCACCGATCGGGTCACCAGCATCATGCGTCGGTTGCGTATCCCCGAGGACGTGCCGATCGAGCACGGCATGGTCACCAAGGCGATCGAACGCGCCCAGCGCCAGGTGGAGTCGCAGAACTTCGAGATCCGCAAGAACGTCCTCAAGTACGACGAGGTCATGAATCGCCAGCGTTCGGTGATCTACGAGTGGCGCGACCAGGTGCTCACCGGCGAGAGCACCGAGGAGCTGGTGCGGGAGTGGATCGAGGACGTGATCGGCGGGGCCGTCGGCGAGGTGATCACCACCGAGGTGGCACCATCGCACTGGGATCTCGAGGAGCTGGAGCGCCGGCTCACCCAGGCCTATCCATCGACGCACTCCACCGCCGATCTCGTGGCCGGCGCCGGCGATGCCGATGAGGTCGTCGAGCGGGTGCTCGCCGACGCCCAGGAGGCGTATACCCGCCGGGCCGAGCAGTTCGGACCCGAGCTGCTGCGGCGGTTGGAGCGCACGGTGGTGCTGTCCATCGTCGACGTCAAGTGGCGGGAGCACCTCGCCGACATGGACTACTTGCGCTCCGGAGTGGGACTGCGCGCCATGGGTCAGCGCGACCCGCTGACCGAGTACCAGCGTGAGGCGTACGACATGTTTTCCGAGATGGTGGACTCCATCAAGGAGGACTCGGTGCGATACCTGTTCCACGCCCAGATGGTGGAGCAGAAGAAGAGCCCCGACCCGGTGGTTCGGCTCCAGGGCACCGGCGGGGCCGCTTTGAAGCGCCAGGCCAGCTCCGACGGCAAGGTGGGGCGCAACGAGTTGTGCCCCTGCGGCAGCGGGAAGAAGTACAAGAAATGCCATGGAGCGGCCGGCGCCGCTCCATGAGTTGAGAGTTTAGAGTTGAGAGTCGAGAGTCGAGCGGGTTCCTGATTCTCTGAACTCCAAACTCTGAACTCCAAACTCTGAACTCTGAACTCACCGGCTACCCTGCCCCTCCATGGACGACCCCCGCTTCGCCATCGCCGACCTCCGTACCCGTCTCGACGATGCCCGGAGGTTCCTTTGACGTCGCTGGCAAGGAGACGGCTCTCCCCGCTCTGAGGGATAAGGCCGCCGAGCCCGGACTGTGGAACGACCCGGCCCGGGCGCTGGAGGTCACCCGCACCCTGTCACGCTTCGAGGGCGTAGTGGACCGCGTAGGTGGCCTTGGTAGGGCGCTCGACGACGTGGAGGAGCTCATCGCGTTGTTTGCCGGGGAATCTGGCGCCGACGGTGACGTGGAGTCCGAGTTGCAGCGCATCGAGACCGACCTCGCCGATTTGGAGCGCGAGACCCTCTTTTTTGGCGAGTACGACGAACTCCCGGCGATCCTGTCCGTCCACTCCGGTGCCGGGGGAGTGGATGCCTCCGACTGGGCCGAGATGATTCTGCGGATGTACCTGCGCTACCTCGAGACCAACGGGTTCACCGTCGAGGTCGACGAGTTCATCGAGGGTGAGGAGGCCGGAATCAGGTCGGCCACCATCACGGTGCGCGGCGACCGTCCCTACGGCCATCTCGAGGGGGAGCGCGGAGTCCATCGGCTGGTGCGGATCAGTCCATTCGACTCCAACGCCCGGCGCCACACGTCATTCGCCGGGGTCGATGTGATTCCGGAGGTGGAAACCGCCGCGGTGGAGATCAACCCGGACGATCTGCGGGTCGACACGTTCCGCGCCTCGGGGGCGGGCGGGCAGCACGTCAACAAGACGGACTCGGCAGTCCGGATCACCCATCTGCCCTCGGGGATCGTGGTCGCCTGCCAGGCGGAGCGGTCCCAGCTGCAGAACCGCAACCGGGCGATGACCTTGTTGGCTGCCCGGCTCGCCGAGCAAGCGCGCCGCGACCAGTTGGAGCATATGGATGTGATCCGCGGCGATCAGGGGCAGGCAGCGTGGGGACGGCAGATCCGTTCCTACGTGCTGCAGCCTTACCAGATGGCCAAGGACCTCCGCACCGGGGTGGAGATCGGAAACGTGCAGGGGGTGCTCGACGGAGACCTCGATGCCTTGATCGACGGCTACCTGCAGTGGCGCCGGGCGGCCGAGGAGGCCGCGGAGCAATCCGCTTCATGAAATCAGGTCCCCACTAACCTTCCCTCTCGCGCCGCAAAACGGGGTGAAGCGGACGCCGGGGCACTCCGAGAGGCGTACATGATTCGAGTCCAGGACGTGAGCAAGGTCTACGAAGGGGGCACCGCCGCCCTTCGTGACATCTCCCTCGAGATCGACAAGGGCGAATTCGTCTTTCTGGTCGGTCCCTCGGGTTCGGGCAAGTCCACCCTGATCCGCCTCATGCTGCGCCAGGAGCTGCCCAGCGAAGGCCGCATCTGGGTCGCCGGCAAGCTGATCACCGATTTGCCGTCATGGAAGGTGCCCCTGCTGCGTCGCTCGATCGGCACGGTGTTCCAGGACTTCAAGTTGCTGCCGACCAAGACCGTCTTCGAGAATGTCGCCTTCGCCCTCGAGGTGATCGGCCGTCCCAAACACGTCATTCGCAACCAGGTGCCCCAGGTGCTCAATCTGGTGGGGTTGGGGGCCAAGGCGGATCGCCTCCCCAACCAGTTGTCGGGGGGTGAGCAGCAGCGGGTGTCGATCGCCCGGGCCTTCGTCAACCGCCCGCTGATCCTGCTCGCCGACGAGCCGACCGGAAACCTCGACCCGGCCACCTCGGTGGGCATCATGCGCCTCCTCGACCGCATCAACCGCACCGGCACCACCGTGGTGATGGCGACCCATGACCATGCCATCGTCGACGCCATGCGGCGTCGGGTGGTGGCTCTGGAGCGGGGCCGTATCGTGCGCGACCAATCGCGCGGGGCGTACGGAGCAGGCGACGTGTCCGGCGCTCCGACGGGGCAACAGCGCACCACAACCGCCGAGAAGCCGCTCACGGATGGTGGGTTGTGAGGTTCCAGTACCTGGTCGGCCAGGCGATGATCAATCTGCGGCGCAACGTCCTGGTGGTGTTCGCCGCCGTCGTGGCGGTGCTGGTGATGCTCACCCTGGTGTTCGGGACGATCGTGCTGCGGTGGTCGATCGACCAGGACATCGGGCGGTGGGACGACAACGTCCGGGTGATCGCATTTCTCTCCGACGACCTCGGCATCGAGGACATCGACGCCATTCAGGCCCAGGTGCAGCA
>CAYTTU010000224.1:0-4618 GCA_964440905.1 uncultured Acidimicrobiia bacterium
CGAACCAGCCCGAGCCATCTCCTTTTCCGGCCGGGTGCCAGGTCAGGGATTCGGTTATCACCGACGCACCCATGGCAATTGCGTAGTCGACCGCGTCGGCGAGATCGAGCGGGCTATTGACGCAGATCAGAATCAGCTCCGCCCCGGGTGCCATCTCGTGCACGATCTCGGCTACTGCGGTCCCATGAGGGTCTCCGGTGAACGATGGGCACAGGTTGAGGGTGTCCACCGAGGCAGGAAGGTCACCGAAGGTTTGGCGAGTCGTGTAACCGGAGAACCCGCCGTCGATCACTGCGACGACCACACCGGTGCCGTCCACCCCCGCGGCCTGCCACGTATTGGCCCCCGTCACCGCCGGACCCTGTCCCGTGACCGCATCCAGATGTGGGATCGGAGCGGGCTCGATCCAGCGAACCTGCGCACTCCGCGCCACCGCAGACAGGGAAGCCGCCGGTAGGCGCGCCAGGATCACGTCCCCGAGGTGCACGACGTCGGAGGCCCCGTGCGATCTGAGGGTCGCCTCAGGGTCGCTTCCGGTCGCAGGGTGGATCATCACCTCTACGAATTCGCCGGCCCCGGCGAGCGAGGCGTCCAGCTTGGCATGGAGGGCCTTGTCGTCTTTGGGCCCGCGCTCACGGTCGGAGAGGCGCGGGGTGGTGCCCCCACCGAGCGCCGGACTGGCGAGGCCGATGGCCAGCACCATCACCAGGCCGGCTGCGACGCGATGACGCCTGTTGCGGTGGGTCATGATCGTTTTTCGGCATCGGCGGTCCCGACTCAAGAGGCAAAGGTGGCCAGGACGGCCTCCACCTCCGCGCTGACCACCGCCGTCCCACCGAGGATGACGATCCGGTGCGGGCCGAGGCGAATCAACTCCGCTTCGATCTGCGGCGGGATCAGGTTGGTGTGCACCAACAGCACCGGCCCGGTCTGCTGCGCCGACGCCCCGCCGGCGGCCAGGGCGTCGGGGAATGCCGTGCCCACCGCGACGTACGCCGACCCGCCCGTGCCGAAGAATGCAGCGGACACCGCGGCGGAGACCGAGTAGCGATCCGATCCCGAGATGCGTTCGACCGTGGCGGCGAGAGCCGTCAGAGCGGTAAAGGCAGCGGTGCTCACCGCAGCGGTGCCGCCGACCACGACGATGCGTTCGGGGGCGAGGCGCAGGATCTCGGCGGCCACATATGCCGGCAGACCGCCGCTACGGGGGACGAGGAGCAGCGGTCCGTCATGGAGGATCGCCGCCGGGGCCGCCACCACGGCATCGGGGAAGTCGTCGCCGGTGGCGACGAACACGGTTCCGGCACCGTCGGGGAAGGCAGCCTGGGACAGCACCACCGCGGTGACGTACCGGTTGGAGCCGGCGCGCCGCACCACGGCGGATTCGGGGAGCAGCGCCGCCACCTGAGCGGCCACCCCGACGGACACCGCGGCGTCACCACCGACGATCACGACCGTGTCCGGGGCGAGGCGGATCAGTTCGCCAGCGGTGGCACCGGGAAGCGTGGTGGGAGAGACGAGGAGCACCGGGGCGTTCTCGGCCGAGGCGGCGGGTCCGGCGGCGATGGCGTCGGGGTGGTTGGTGCCGACTGTGAGGTACACCACTGCGGCGCCCTCGGGGTGGGTCTGTTGCGACACCGCAGCGGCGGTTGCGTAGCGGTCACTGCCCGCCCAGCGTTCCACCTCGGGGGCTTGCGGGATGTCGAACGAATAGATGTAGTGGCCGCGGAGAACGAGCCGACTGACCAACGTGCCAATGGTTCCCTGCCCTGCGGTGGGGCCGCGGCTGACGAACTGCTTGGAGGTCACCACTCCGTTGGCGACTCCAGTGACCTCGATGAGGCGGGGACTCCCCGAGGTGTTGTGCTCCAGGATCTCGATCGAATGCAGCGCGGTCAGACCGGGGAAGGCCGGAGTGGTCCCTTCGGCGAGTGCGGTGACGATCGCACCGGCGGTGCGGACGTGCCGCCAGCGGATGGTGGTGAACTCGGTGGGGGTGGTGGCGTACAACTCACTCCACGGGTCGTCCTTGCTCGCCAGATAGGAGTAGCGGGTGGCGTAGTCGGTGGTGCCCGGTCCCCACACCTCCCACACGTTCTCGGTGGCGCCACCGCTCGACGACGAGTAGTAGGTCTCGGCGAGATCACCGCTTCCGGCGGGATACACCACCACCTCACCTGCGGTGCCGTTCACCGCATCCACCCACCGCTGTCCGTCGGTCTCGTTGCCCTCGTTGAGCGAATGCCATCCGCGGTACGCCTGGTCGTTGGTGTCCCACACCAGATGACATGAGCAGTCGGGGCGAATGGGTCGCTTGGCCTTCCAGGCGGCAAAGGTACGCGCTGCCACCGACTGGGCCTCGAGGGCCTCCATGTGCCACGACACCGGCATCTCGGCGAGGCCGTACATGTACTCCTCGAGGGTGAGCACGATGTTGAGGTGGAAACCGGTGACCCCGTTCACGGTCACCGGGGCGAGGAAGTCGATGTGCCCCCGGGCGAAAGTGCGAGCCACGTCGCTGCCCCCGAAGTTGACCCGGATATTGGGCTGGTCGCCCCAGTAGAGGCTGACGTTGCAGGCGGTGGCGTGCTGATACTGGGTCACCCCGGCCAGGGTCAGATAGCAGTAGCCCCCGCTGGTGTCCGACCAGCCGTATCGCCAGGTTTGGCCCGGGGTGGCCGTCCGCGAACAGGCTCCCGCGGTCTCACCTGGGACACAGATCTCCACGCTGCCGTTGATGGCGGAGAAGTCCTGCCAGCGGAACGGGCGGTACTCCTTGACCCCGTTGCCGAGCAGCACGTAGTTGATCCCGACGCGAATCTGCTCGGGTACCGGGGTGCCGTTGAGGTCGGCGACCTGTCCCAGCCCCACCCCGGTGTACCAATAGGTGATGATCTCCTCGTGGGTGTATCCGTTCTCGGCCTGTCCCCGGGCACCGTATTGCGGCATTCCGATGTTGTGGCCCCACCCACCACCATCGATCGTCACCGGGGTATCCGGAGGCAGCGCCAGCGCCGGAACGGCCGGAAGCATCGTCGCCATCAGGGCGCCGAGGACGACGGCGGCAAGGCCGCGACGCCGGAGATGTAGGAGAAGTCTCATTGGGTCACCGAACCTAACCCGATGTCAGGTTTAGGAGGATTCGATAGATGTATCGGAACGAGTCGCACCATCACTTGAACGCACCCGAACGTCCCATTCACCCCCTTAAAGTGATCCACCCCGCCCCCTGAGGTTCCATGCAGATCACGGTCGTCGGCGCCGGTCATGCCGGACTGGTCACTGCCGCCGGCCTGGCACGATTCGGTCACAACGTCACGGTCCTCGACATCGATGTGGCCCGGGTGGAGGCGTTGCGCCAGGGCAAGGTCCCATTCTTCGAGCCGGATCTCGACCGCCTGGTCGCCGAGGGCATTGCTTCGGGTTTGCTCCAGTTCCTCGACAACGACTCCGCGGGCGCCGCCTACCAGGGTGCCGAGGTGGTGTTCTTCGTCGTGGACACTCCGCGGCGCGGTGACGGCAGCGTCGTGCTCGAACAGATCGATGCCGCCGTGGGCACCGCGGCACCCCATCTCGGCGACGGTGTGGTCGTGGTGCTCAAGTCGACGGTGCCGGTGGGCACCACCCGTGAAGTGAGCCGACGCCTCGCCGCTCTCCGCCCCGGCCTTAAGTTCATGGTGGCGTCCAACCCGGAGTTCCTCAGCCAGGGATCGGCCGTGGCCGACTTCCTCGCCCCGGGTCGCATCATCATCGGGGCGGACGACCCCGCCGCCGCAGACGCCCTGCGGGGCGCCCATCAGCCACTGGTCGATCGGGGCGTCCCGGTCTTGGTCACCGCGATCGAGTCGGCAGAGTTGATCAAGTATGGATCCAATGCCCTGCTCGCCACCAAGCTCTCGTTCATCAACGAGTTGGCCGACCTGTGTGAGGTCTCCGGGGCTGTGATCGAAGAGGTGGCCGCCGGACTCGGGATGGATCGGCGCATCGGGCCGGCCTTTCTGCGGCCTGGGCCGGGTTTCGGTGGGGCGTGCCTCCCCAAAGACACTCATGCCCTGCTCCATACCTCGCACGCTTACGGAACCGACTCCCGCATCGTGGCGGCAGCGCTGCGCGTCAACGAAGAGCGTGTGCACCGCATGGTCGACAAGATCCTCGATGTCCCACCTGGAACCCGCGTCGGGCGTCGGGTTGCTCTGCTCGGCATCACATTCAAAGCCGACACCGACGACATACGGGAGAGTCCGGCGGTCGAGATCGCCGTAGCGCTGGTGGCCGCCGGCGCCGTGGTGACGGTGTACGACCCGCAGGGAATGGATGCGGCGCGTCTGGTGCTGCCCGAGTCCGTGCAATACGCCGACAATCCCTACCGGGCTCTCGAGGGCGCCGAGGTGGCGGTGATCACGACCGAGTGGCCAGAGTTCCGCTCCATCGATCTGCCGCGAGCCAAGCAAGCCATGGCGGCCCCGGTGCTGGTAGACCTGCGCAACCTGCTGTCCCCTGGCGTCGCTGCCGCCGCAGGCTTCGAATACCACCCGATCGGTCGCCGCTCCGGCTGAGCCGGTCACATTCCCGCGGTCTCGACTGCTCCGGCCACGGTCGGGCTGATGACGGCCTCGCC
>CAYTTU010000225.1:0-4556 GCA_964440905.1 uncultured Acidimicrobiia bacterium
ACGAGCGGTAGCCGACACCGATCCCGGCGCGCCCTCCCTCAGCGCTCCAAGACGCCGCTGAGGAGATAGTCGATGACGTCCTTGGCTCGGTAGGTGGATGCGCCCGGCGGGAGGAAGCGCGCCACATCGGCGACATCGTCACCTGAGGTGATGAGGGCCGGTTCCAGCGAGCCATCCTGTCTGATCTGGCCGAGACCGATGTTTGAGACGAGAGCATTGCAGAGACACTTGCGCCCCAGCGTGTCGGCGATGTCGCCACCCTTGCGGACGTAGTCGTCGACTGGTTCCCCGGCGCAGCGCCAGCCCTGCGTCCCATTCGCATCGACGTAGGCAGTTCGCAGGTACCCCAGGTCGCACATCCGGGGCCGTTCGTCATACACCTTGACATCGGCCAGGGTCCCGCCCAGCTCGACGAGCTTGACCGGATAGCCGGTTGGCGAGGCTGTTGGATCGGTGAGGACCCGTGCTTCCCCTCGGCGACTTGCCTCGAGAACCTGCGCCTTGAGGTCGGAGCGCAGGCCCGACTCCTCGCAGTATGCAAAGGCGGTACCGACCTGGACGCCGGCGGCGCCGTCGGAAAGCGCATGTCTGAGCCTTTCCGGAGTTGCGTACGAGCCGGCCATCCAGAACGGGCGACCGAGGCTGCGGAAGACCTCCAGATCGGGGACATCCTTCTCCCCGTAGATGGGCTCGCCGCGCTCGTTCAGTCCGGCCTTGACGCGCGGTGGTGCGTTGTGGCCGCCGGCGGTGGGACCTTCGATGACGAATCCGTCCACCGAGGACTCCACCTTGCGGGCGAGCATCGTGGCGAGCACGTCGGAGGCAACGATGGCGAAAAACTGTGGGCGTTCGATTGGGGGAAGCACCCCGCGGCCATACGCCACCGGATCGAAGCGGACATAGGGATCGTCATCCGCCCGCGCATCCTTCATGTCGAGCTTCAACTCGACGGGCAGACCTTGGGCCAGGCGGTCCAGGATCGGGGGGATGGCACGAGGAATCCCGGCTCCAATCAGGACGTAATCCACGCCCCCGAGCATGGCGCCGTATAGGGACTGAAGCGTTGGCGCCTGGATCTTCTCGAGGTAATTGATGCCGACGGGGTTGTCATGACCCTGTTTGGCGAGCCAGACCTCGGCGAAGTTGGCGACGACGAGGAGATCTTCGAGCCGCCGTGATGGCGTGCGCTTGCCCATCGGGTTCTTCTTGAACGGTGCGCCGGGTGCCTTGCCACCCTCGATGAAGTAGCGACCCAGGATGTCGTCGACAACGCCGGGGATCGGAAAGGCGTCGAGCGCGGCCCTAATGTGCCCGCCCGGGTCGCCGAGTTGGAGGCGTCGGACGAGCACGGCGTCGATGCCCGTGCCTGATACGACGCCGAGCTGGCCCTCGGAGGACACGGCCCGGGCAAGGCGCCAGTCCGACACGGCCACGCCCATACCGCCCTGAATGATCACGGGATAACCGGTCACGAGCCGGATGTTAGGTGGGCAGGTTCTCGATGAGGGCGTGCCTCTGCGCGAGGCCCCCTCGCCGGCGACGACGCCGAGTCCTCAGCGGTGATCCGGGCCACCGGACTGGCCTCGTGCCGCCACCGGATGGCTCGACAACAAGGCTCGCAACACGCAGGCTGGGCCGCAACACTGGCACAGTGGTTGAGCCGCAGGCCGACTTGTCGATCATCTCCGTAGAACGCATCAACGCGGTGCTCGCAACCAGCGCCAGCTGGCCCCACGGCGCTTTCACCTCGATAGAAGTGGAGAGGATCGGGAGCGAGTTTGGGTTGAGCGGGCGGGCCTATCGCGTGGCGGCGCGGGTCTCGCCTGACACCGCCGTAACGCTTGTCGCCAAGATCGAGACAGTTGACGCCATAGGTCGCGAGGTCGCCTTCCGCGCTGCGAATGAGCGTGACCTAGCAAGTGCCATCCCTGCGGCGTACGGGTCGGTGGTCGACCAGGTCGGTGGTTGGGGCCTGATCTTGATGGAAGACATCGGAGGTTCAGAGCAAGGGGACGTCCTGGGACCGCGCAGTACCGATCGGTCATTAGCCATCGTCGAGCTGATAGGGAGCCTTCACGGCCGTACCTTGATGCACCGCGCTGGTGGCGACACCGGCGTCGAGCAATGGCAGGAGCAGGTTTGGGAGAACGATCGATGGGAGGACCGCATCGCCCGCGGCGCCGATCGTTACACGGGAGTGTTCCTCGCGCCGCTCATCGAACGGCTCCGAGCGCTACCTGAGGACTTCACCGTGGCGATAGCAGAGCTTTCGAAGGGAGCGCAGTGTTGGATCCATCGCGATCCCCATCTCGACAATGCGTTGTGGCGGCTCGACGGGAGCCTGGTGTTGCTCGACTGGTCGGGCGCCGTAATCGGGCCGCCATCGGTCGATGTGGCCGTACTGCTGCTCGACCACGCGTTCAGTACCGGAGCGCGGCTAGAGCCCGCGGCTGTGTTGTCGGGGTATCGGAGCGCGCGGGAGCGCAGCGGAGCCGTTGCCGACCCGGACCAGATCGAACGCGGCGCCGCAATGGGGCTGCTACTCGCGATCCGAGGTGTGATCGGGTGGTCCGGAAGGCAGGAGGAGTCGCCCCCGACTCAAAGGATGTTCGCCTTGCGTGATCAAGCACTTCTCAGCGCCACGGCGGCGCTGCGCTGGATAGATGGGCGGCGCTGACGAGGGGACGATGAGCCAGGGTTGAGACTCATGTCGGAGAACCCGAGCCGAGTTAGCACCGCAAGTGGGAGGAGTCCTTACCCTCCCCACCCCTGCGGCGGCGCAAAGGTTCCCGGCTGCCAGTGCCAGTACTCGCGGAGGGCGCGGCATCGACCGTCGGGGGCCATGTCGAGCAGCAGGCATCCGGGCAGAGTCACGTCGTCGCCGTTGACCTTCATGTTGGTCCAGAACTCGACCGCTACCCGGTTCCCGTTGGCGAAGGGTCGGCCCATGTGCACCCGAACCTCGCTCTGGGCCGCCGTGACGCTGCGCCAATAGTCGGCGACACCGCCCGCGCCTGAATGGGGATCCTCGAAGATGTTGGCCCGGTAGGTCGAGTCGTCAGTGAACAGTGCCGCGGCGGCTTCGGCATCCCCGGCCTCCCAGGCGCGGCGGTAGCTCTCGATCCATTGCTCCAAGGTCACAAGTCCCCTTTGCCGTGTGGCCGGAGGCTACAGGGCAATACCGGGCAGGTCGGAGCTGGGAGTGCGCCATTCGCCCCTGGTGACGGCGACTCCTGGCTAGTACCAAGGGCGGATGCCGATGGTGCCAGGCGTTGATGGGATTCACCTGCTTTGGATCCCGCTCGGGGCGGGCGGCTCGGGCGTGGTACGGGGAAGCGGGCGCCTCTATGAGAGGTTGGTGGCCCGGCAGGATCGACGCGCGATCCTTGACCTCTACCACACGGCGCTGATTGTGCGGCACGAAGACGTGGAGTGGACGGTGGAGACCATGTGGCCCAGTCCCTCCGGAGACCCCGCGACGCGAGGCGTGGTGGTTACGGCACCGGTGTTCGCCGCTCCGTTGCGGCGACTCCGAGTGTTCCGTTATGAGGTGCGCTCCTGGCCGGGCGGCATCATCCCTGACGCCGGGGCCGCAGTCGGTGGGCCTCACCTGGTCACATCCGATCCCACTGCAGCGGGTAGGTTGCTGGAGCTGGTGGGCGAAGTGCCCCGTCTCGTGTGGGGGCGGGATCAGCGCCGCACGGGCGAGATGTGGAACTCGAACTCGGTGGTGTCGTGGCTCCTCACCGGTATCGGGCTGGACATGGATGCCATCACACCACCCGCCGCGGGCCGGGCTCCGGGATGGGACGCCGGGATCGCGGTAGCCCGGTCTCGGCCCGTCACCGCCTGACTCATGCCCAGGTCCGAACCAAGCGACGGGTCCGATCGGAGCGCATGGCCATCGATCCCCGGTCTCTCCTCAGATGGGTTCGAGTACCACCACCGCGGTCTCGGTGGATCGCCGCGCCGCGTAACCGTCGAGCCCTTTGTCGATCTCACCGAAGCGCGCCCACAGCCGCGAGCGCTCCTCGCCTTGCGCCGCTCGACCGGTGACCCGGTGGCCGCCGCCCTTGAGGTCGACCATCGCCTCGGGATGGGCCTGCAGGTTGAGCCACCACGCAGGCTCGCCGTCGTACCACCCGTTCATGGCCATCGTCACCAGATTCGACCCATCCTCAAAATAGCCGAGCATGACGCTGCGCTCGGCACCGGAGCGCCGGCCGATAGTGGTGAGACGCATCGCGCCCCACTTACCTGGTTTGGGGCCCCACAGACCCAGGCGCCCTCCGGTGACCCGGTACATCCCGCGGTGCAGCGACCAGAAGGCGCGTTCGAACCAACGCGGCGGAACCCACGGATGCTTGGTCTTCTTCTCGTTCACCACAACCTCCTCAACCCGGGCCTTGCCAGTCTGACCTACCCCACCTCGATCACAACGTTGCCCACCTTCTGTCCGGTCTCGACGAAGCGGTAGGCGTCGACGATCTGGTCGAGGGGGTAGGTGCGGTCGAGCACCGGACGGAACCTCCCGCTGGCGATGAACTCCTTGAGGT
>CAYTTU010000226.1:0-9022 GCA_964440905.1 uncultured Acidimicrobiia bacterium
CGGAAGCCGTGGAGGCAGAAGGGACTGGGCCGGGCCCGCCAGGGGTCGATCCGTTCCCCGCAGTGGAAGGGCGGCGGTGTGGTATTCGGCCCCAAGCCGCGCAGCTACGCCAAGCGGATCCCGCGCAAGATGCGTCGTCTCGCCCTGGCCAGCGCCCTGTCCTCCCGGGCCGCCGACGGCGGGATCAAGATCGTCGACAGCTATGCCTGGGACGAGCCCAAGACCGCCGCTGCGGTCGGGCTGCTCGATGCCATGGGAGTCGGCGGCAAGGTGCTCTTCGTCCTGGACCGGAACGATCGGATCGCCGAGAAGTCGGTGCGCAACCTGCCGCAGGCGATCGTGCTGCCCGCCGACCAGCTCAACGCTTACGACGTGCTGTGGGCCGAGACCGTGGTGTTCACCTCGGCCACCCTGGCCGGGGTCGGAGCCGGCAAGTTCGCCGTGGCCGCGGACGACTTCGTGATCGAGGATGAGGGAGGTGCGGAATGAAGAACCCGCGCGACATCATCCTGGGCCCGATCGTCTCGGAGAAGTCCTACGACCTCATCGAGCAGCGCGGCACCTACACCTTCCAGGTGGACCCCCGCACCAACAAGACCGAGGTCAAGCAGGCGGTGCAGGCGATCTTCGGGGTAAAGGTGGACCGGGTCAACATCATCAACCGCAAGGGCAAGCGTAAGCGCACCGGGTTCACGATCGGACGACGCAACGACACCAAGCGCGCCCTGGTGACCCTCGCCGAGGGTGAAGCAATAGACATCTTTGGGGTGAAGTAATGGCTGTGAAGAAGTACAAGCCGACGTCGCCGGGACGGCGCTTTCGCACCGTGTCCGACTTCGCCGAGATCACCAAGTCCACCCCGGAGAAGAGCCTGCTGGGCAAGCAGAGCTCCAAGGGCGGGCGGAATGTCCACGGGAGGGTGACGTCGCGTCATCAGGGCGGCGGGCACAAGCGGCGCTACCGCATCGTCGACTTCCGACGCAACAAGGACGGGGTTCCCGCCAAGGTGGCCGCCATCGAGTACGACCCCAACCGCAACGCACGGATCGCCCTGCTGCACTACGTGGACGGGGAGAAGGCCTACATCATCGCCCCGCAGCGCCTCAACGTCGGCGACCTGGTGGAGTCGGGGTCCGGCGCCGAGATTCGTCCTGGCAACGCGTTGCCGCTGCGCAACATCCCGGCGGGCACCGTGGTGCACGCCGTCGAGTTGCGCCCCGGTGGCGGCGCCCGCATGGCCCGCTCCGCCGGATCGGGCGTGCAGTTGATCGCCAAGGAGGGCGACCTCGCCCTGTTGCGCCTCCCCTCGGGGGAGATGCGCAACGTCCCGCTGGACTGCCGGGCCACCGTCGGCGCCGTGGGCAATCCCGAGGCCGAGCTGACCAAGGGGGGCAAGGCGGGGCAGCAGCGCTGGAAGGGGGTACGCCCCCAGAGCCGCGGCGTCGCCATGAACCCGGTGGACCACCCCCTGGGCGGTGGCGAAGGCAAGTCCAGCGGTGGCCGCCATCCGGTCAGCCCGTGGGGCAAGCCGGAGGGACGTACCCGGCGCAAGAAGACCAGCGACGGCCTCATCGTGCGCCGCAGAACCAAGAAGGGGCAGCGATGAGTCGTCGCCCGTCGCCCGTCATCTGTCATCTGTCGTCTGTCGTCCCGTCTGGCGCGACGACACTGGATCGCGAGGAGTGTTCGTGAGCAGATCTCTCAGCAAGGGCCCCTTTGTGGACGAGCATTTGCTCGCCAAGGTCGAGCGCGCCACCAAGAGCGGGGACAAGCGCGTCATCAAGACCTGGAGCCGCCGCTCCACGGTCATCCCCGAGATGGTCGGCCAGACGATCGCGGTGCACGACGGCCGCAAGCACGTCCCGGTGTACGTGACCGAGTCGATGGTCGGTCACAAGCTCGGCGAGTTCGCCCCCACCCGCACCTTCCGCGGGCACTCCGGGGAGAAGGCGGCGAAGAAGGCATGAAGACGTCGGCACGCGCAGCGTTCATCAGAGAGTCGGCGCCGAAGCTGCGCGCCGTGCTCGACCTGGTGCGCGGGCTCCCGGTGGAGCGGGCCCGCGAGGTGTTGCGCTTCACGCCGCGCGGCGCCACCGTCTCGGTGAGCAAGGTGCTGGAGTCGGCCGTCGCCAATGCCTCCCACAACCATTCCCTCGAGGCCCGCGACCTGCGGGTGGTCGAGGCGTATGCCGACCTGGGCCCGGTGCTCAAGCGGATTCGCCCCAAGGCGCGGGGTCGCGCTGGCGGGATCAGAAAACCGACCGCTCACGTGACCATCGTGGTCGGCGATGGACGCGATGAGGAGAGTGCCTGATGGGCCAGAAGATCCACCCCTACGGCCTCCGGCTCGGGATCGTCACCGACTGGAAGTCCCGTTGGTATAGCGAGAAGGAGTACGCCTCCCAGGTGCTCGAGGACGCCAAGATCCGCGACTTCCTGGAGAAGGAGCTGGTACGCGGCGCCCTGTCGCGCATCGAGATCGAGCGCATCGGAGAGAAGAAGGTGCAGATCGACATCCACACCGCCCGCCCCGGCGTGGTGATCGGCCGCTCCGGCGCCGAGGTGGACCGCCTGCGCACCGCCTTGGAAAAGCTCTCCAAGCGGGAGATCAAGATCAACGTCATCGAGGTGCAGAACGCCGAGACCGACGCCCAGCTGCTGGCGCGCTCCATCGCCGACCAGCTCCAGGGCCGTGTGTCGTTCCGCCGCGCCCTGAAGCGGGCGGTGCAGACCGCCCTCAAGGCCGGGGCCCAGGGGGTGCGGGTGCAGGCCACCGGTCGCCTCGGCGGCGCCGAAATGGGCCGCCGCGAGTGGTACCGCGAGGGCCGGGTGCCTCTCACCACGCTGCGCGCCGACGTCGACTTCGGGAAGGCGACCGCTCGCACCGCGGTGGGCGCCATCGGGGTAAAGGTTTGGGTGTACAAGGGTGACGTGGTTCCGTCGCTCTCGGCCACCCGGGAGAAGATTGCCGCCGAGGCGGCTCTCGCCACCGGCGGGCCGTCGTCGCGTCGTGCCCCCGCCAAGGCACGGGCCGAGAAGGCCGCCGGGGAGAAGCCCCGCACCCTGATCGAGGCCGGTGGCGGCAAGCGGCTGGTCGAGGCGGGTGGCGGCAAGCGCCTGGTCGAGGCCGGAGGCGGCCGTCGGGTGGATGCCGAACTCGCCGAGGCAGAGTTCGAAGAGGAGCGGGCCGTGGCCGAGGAGACCATCGAGGTGGTCCCCGGCGCCCCCGAGGCCGGGGTCGAGGAGACCCCGGGTGGACAGGAGTAGCCGATGCTGATGCCGAAGCGCACCCGCTGGCGCAAGCAGCAGCGGGGCCGGATGCAGGGCAATGCCAAGGCCGGCACCAAGGTCGCGTTCGGCGACTATGGTCTCCAGGCTCTCGAACCCGGCTGGATCACCGCCCGCCAGATCGAGGCCGCCCGTGTGGCCATGACCCGTCACATCAAGCGAGGCGGCAAGGTCTGGATCATGATTTTCCCGGACAAGCCGGTGACCCAGAAGCCGGCGGAGACCCGCATGGGCTCGGGCAAGGGCAACCCGGAGTTCTGGGTCGCCGTGGTGCGTCCCGGACGGGTGATGTTCGAGTTGTCCGGGGTGGACGAGCCGCTGGCCCGCGAGGCGCTGCGTCTCGCCAGCCACAAGCTGTCCGTCAAGACCAAGTTCGTACGAAGGGAGGAAGTGTGAAGCCTGCAGACTTGCGCGACCTCCCCTATGAGGAATTGCAGACCAAGCTGGCCGAGGCCAAGCAGGAGCTGTTCAACCTGCGATTCCAGCTGGCCACCAACCAGCTGGACAACACCGCCCGGGTCGAGACCGTGCGGCGCGAGGCCGCCCGGATCTCGAGCGTGATGCGGGAGCAGGAGATCGAGGCGTATCGCGAGACGAAGGACGAGGCACGATGACGACCGAACGGAGCGCCCGCAAGATCCGCACCGGGATCGTCGTGTCGGACAAGCGCGACAAGACCGTCACCGTTGAGATCGTCGACTCGGTGCGGCACAAGATCTACCAGAAGACCATGAAGTCCACCAAGAAGCTCCAGGCCCATGACGAGACCAACGACGCCCATGTCGGCGACACGGTCCGGGTCATGGAGACGCGACCGCTGTCCAAGACCAAGCGCTGGCGCGTCGTGGAGATCGTGGAGCGTGCCCGATGATCGCCCAGGAATCCCGCCTCAAGGTGGCCGACAACACCGGGGCCCGCGAGGTGCTGTGCATCCGCGTCCTCGGGGGCTCGACGCGCCGTTACGCCGGCATTGGCGACGTGATCGTCGCCACGGTCAAGGACGCCGTGCCCGGGGGCAGCGTCAAGAAGGGCGAGGTGGTCAAGGCCGTGGTGGTGCGCACCCACAAGGAGCGCCGCCGCCCCGATGGCACCTACATCCGCTTCGACGACAACGCCTGCGTGCTGATCAACGACCAGCAGCAGCCCCGCGGTACCCGCATCTTCGGCCCGGTGGGCCGGGAACTGCGGGACAAGAAGTTCATGCGCATCGTGTCGCTCGCCCCGGAGGTGCTGTGATGCAGCTCAAGAAGGGTGACACGGTGGTGGTGATCTCCGGCAAGGACAAGGGCAAGGAGTCGCGCATCGCCCAGGTGTTCCCCAAGAACAACAAGGTGATCGTCGAGGGTGTGGCCACTGCCAAGCGCCACACCAAGCCGCGCGGCCAGACCATGCAGGGGGGCATTGTCGACAAGGACATGCCGATCAGCGCCTCCAACGTGATGATCGTGTGCCCCACGGACGGTCCCACCCGCATCTCCCACAAGATCGACGCCGACGGCCACAAGCGGCGCGTCTGCTCCCGGTGCGGAGGTGACCTATGAGCGCCCGCCTCAAGCAGATCTATCAGGACCGCATCTACGGCGAGCTCAAGGAAAGTCTCGGCATCGACAATCCGATGCGCGTACCACGGCTGACCAAGATCGTCGTGAACATGGGCCTCGGCGAGGCCGTCAACGACAAGGGCATCGTCGACATCGCAGTCACCGACCTGTCCATCATCACCGGCCAGCGACCTCGCATCAATAAGGCCCGCAAGTCGGTGGCCAACTTCAAGCTGCGCGAGGGGATGCCCATCGGCATCTCGGTGACGATGCGCGGCGACCGCATGTGGGAGTTCTTCGATCGGCTGATCTCGGTGTCGATCCCCCGGATCCGGGACTTCCGCGGACTCAACCCGCGGTCGTTCGACGGACGGGGCAATTACACGTTCGGCGTGACCGAGCAGCTGATCTTCCCCGAGATCGAGTTCGACAAGGTGACCAAGGTGCGCGGGATGGACATCACCATCTGCACGACGGCGGAAGACGACGAGGGGGGCCGCGCCCTGCTCGAGGCGTTCAGCTTTCCGTTCCGGCGCCCCCAGACCCAGCAGGCAGGTACGTGATGGCAAAGAAGTCCCTCATCAACAAGGCGAACCGAGTCCCCAAGTTCAAGGTGCGCGGCTACTCCCGTTGCGGCCGCTGCGGCCGCGCTCGCGCATTCATGCGCAAGTTTGGCATGTGCCGCATCTGTGTGCGCGAACTGGCACACCGCGGCGAACTGCCCGGTGTCAGAAAGGCCTCCTGGTAATGCTCTCGGATCCTGTTGCCGACATGCTCACCCGCATCCGCAACGCCAATCAGGCGTTGCACGAGAAGGTGTCCATGCCCGCGTCCAAGTTCAAGGAAGAGATCGCCCGCATCCTCGCCGCCGAGGGATACATCGACGGCTACGAGGTCACCGGGTCCGGGTCGCACCGCACCCTGGCCGTGACGCTGCGCTACGGCAACAGCCGCCAGCGGGTCATCGAGGGGGTGCGCCGGGTGTCCACTCCGGGCCGCCGGGTCTATGCCGGCGCCGGCGAACTGCCCCGGGTGCAGGGTGGCCTCGGTGTCGTGGTCATCTCGACCTCTCAGGGCCTGTTGTCCGATCGTGAGGCCCGCCGGCGCAAGCTGGGCGGCGAGATCATCTGTGAGGTGTGGTGATGAGCCGCATCGGCAACGCCCCGGTCACGGTTCCGGCGGGAGTCGACATCGCCATCGACGGTGTCACCGTCACCGTCAAGGGATCCAAGGGCAGCCTGACCCGTACCTTCACGGACCGGGTGTCGTTCGCCCGCGGCGATGGCGTCGTCAACGTGGCCCGCAGCGACGACGAGCGGGATTCCAAGGCGCTGCACGGCCTGAGCCGGGCCCTGCTGCGCAACATGGTCATAGGGGTGTCGGACGGGTTCCGCCTCGAGTTGAACATGGTCGGCGTGGGCTATCGTGCCGCCGCCGCCGGCAAAGGGCTCGAATTGCTGGTGGGCTTTTCCCATCCGGTGAAGATCGAGGCCATCGAAGGGATCTCCTTCGAGGTGCCGGAACCGACCAAGATCATCATCAGCGGGATCGACAAGGAACTGGTCGGCCAGGTGGCCGCCAACATCCGGTCGATCCGCCCCCCGGAGCCCTACAAGGGCAAGGGGATCAAGTACTCGGACGAGGTGGTCCGGCGCAAGGCCGGGAAGTCGGGAGTGGCGCGATGAAGACGCGCAACGAGGCAAGGGTGCGCCGCCACTTTCGGGTGCGGCGGCGGGTGCGCGGCACCACCGGCCGTCCCCGGCTGGCGGTGTTCCGCAGCAACCGGTACATCTACGCCCAGGTCATCGACGATGTCTCCGGGCGCACCCTGGCTGCGGCCTCGTCACAGGAGCAGGATCTTCGTTCCAAGACCCTTACCGTCGGCACCGCCGCCGAGGTGGGCAAGTTGATCGCCACCCGGTCCAAGGCCGCCGGGGTCACCTCGGTCGTGTTCGACCGGGGCGGATTTGCATATCACGGCCGTCTCAAGGCGCTCGCCGATGCGGCGCGCGAGGAGGGTTTGGAGTTTTGAGCACGAGACGTGATTCCCGCGACAACCGATCCGGACGCGATGGCGCCCGGGCTACCGAAGGCCCTCAGTTCGAAGAGAGGGTCATCCACATCAACCGCGTCGCCAAGGTGGTCAAGGGTGGCCGCCGGTTCTCCTTCACCGCGCTCGTTGCCGTCGGTGACGGCAACGGCAAGGTCGGGGTGGGCTACGGCAAGGCCAAGGAAGTCCCCACCGCCATCCAAAAGGGCGTCGAGGATGCCCGCAAGGCGATGAAGCCGGTGCCGATGGCCGGTACCACCATTATCCACGAGAACGTCGGGATCCACGGCGCCTCCCGGGTGCTGATCAAGCCCGCCGCTCCTGGTACCGGAGTCATTGCCGGGGGAGCGGTTCGCCAGATCCTCGAGGCGGCCGGGGTGCGTGATGTGCTGGCCAAGTCGCTGGGCTCGCCCACCCACATCAACGTCGCCCAGGCGACGCTCAACGCGCTCATGACCCAGCATCGCCCCGACGCTGTCGCCAAGCGCCGCGGCAAGACGCCCGAAGAGGTCACCCCGCCGGGGCTGCTCGCCGCCTATCGCACCTCCGAGTTGGGCCGGGCCTCCCGGTCGGATTCCTAGGAGGGGTGATGGCTGCCAAGACCATCAAGATCAAACTGCTGCGCAGCACCATCGGTGAGAAGCCCAAGACCGTGGGGGCGATTCGCAGCCTGGGGCTGCGTCGCATCAACCAGGTCACCGAGCGCCCGGACACCGCGGACGTGCGCGGTCTGATCGCCGCGGTGGCGCATCTCGTGGAGGTCGAAGAGTCATGAAGCTGCACCATCTCAAGCCGGCTCCCGGCTCCACCAAGAGCCGCATCCGCGTCGGGCGCGGCGAGGGAGGCAAGCGCGGCAAGACCGCGGGCCGCGGCACCAAGGGCGACAAGGCCCGCGGAAGCACGCCGGCCTGGTTCGAGGGCGGGCAGATGCCGATCTACCGGCGCCTCCCCAAGACGAAGGGCTTCGTCAACCGCAACCGGGTGGTCTACGCCGTGGTGAACGTCGAGAAGCTCAACGAGTTCCGCAAGGGCGCCACGGTGGGGCCTGAGGAACTGCGCGCCGCCGGACTGATCAAGAAGCGCGGGCTGGTAAAGGTGCTGGGCAGCGGCGAGCTGACCAAGGATCTCAAGGTGCGCGCCCATGCCTTTAGCGTGGGAGCCGTGGAGCGGATCCAAGCCGCTGGTGGGAGTGTTGAGGTAATCGAGTGACCCGATACCCGATACCCGATACCCGATACCCGAACGGACATCACGCGTTGTCGGGCATCGGGCATCTGGCATCGGGCATCGCAATGTCCCAATCCCGAGGGTTCTGAAGAATGCTTTCTGTCTACCGCAACATGTTCCGCATCCGGGATCTCCGGAACAAGGTGCTGTTCACCCTGGCCATCATCGCCGTGTACCGGCTTGGGGCGGCGATCCCGGTTCCGGGGGTGGATATCGATGCGGTGCAGCGGTTCGCCGATCAGGCGCAGGCGCAGGGCATCGTCGGTCTGCTCAACTTGTTCTCCGGCGGGGCGCTGGAGACCTTCTCGGTGTTTTCGCTGGGCATCATGCCCTACATCACCGCGTCGATCATCATGCAGCTGCTCGCCGTGGTCATCCCCCGGCTGCAGAAGCTGCAGGAGGAGGGCGATTCCGGGCGCAAGGTGGTCACCCAGTGGACCCGCTATGTCACGGTGATCCTGGCGCTGCTGCAGTCCACCGGCCTCACCTATCTGTTCCACCGCGGCACACTCACCGGCGGCATCGACCTGATCCCCTCCTACACGCCGGGCCGGGTACTGATCATCGTGATCACCCTGACTGCAGGCACCGCTTTCATCATGTGGCTCGGTGAGTTGATCAGCCAGCGCGGCATCGGCAACGGCATGTCGTTGATCATCTTCGCCAGCATCGTGAGCCAGCTCCCGGCCCAGTTCGCCATCCTCGCCTCCTCGGCAGGCGGCTACGCCAACGCCAAGTTCATCGGAGTGGTGGTGCTGTTCCTGGTACTCACCGCCGGCATCATTTTCGTGGACCAGGGCCAGCGCCGGATCCCGATCCAGTTCTCCAAGCGGATCCGGGGACGCCGCATGTTGGGCGGGCAGAGCACCTACATCCCGCTCAAGGTGAACACCGCCGGAGTGATCCCGGTGATCTT
>CAYTTU010000227.1:0-4602 GCA_964440905.1 uncultured Acidimicrobiia bacterium
CGCATCGCCCTGTTCCGCATCGCCGACGCCCTGTACGCCATCGGCGACCGGTGCAGCCACGCCGAGGCCTCGCTCGCCGCGGGTGAGTTGTTCGACCACACCGTGGAGTGCCCCCGGCATGGATCGGAGTTCGACGTGCGCACCGGTGTCCCGGGCTCGCTCCCAGCGACCCGCCCGGTGCCGGTATACGCCCTCGAGATCGTGAACGGCGAGGTGTTCACCACCCTCGAGCCGATCGAAGAGGGAGACAGCCAGTGAGCGGACTCCACGTCTCCGGACTCGACGTACGCCTCGGTGACCTGCACATCCTCAAGTCGGTCGACCTCGACATCCCCGCCGGGGAGTTGCACGTCCTCATGGGCCCCAACGGGTCGGGCAAGTCCACCCTGTGTCATGCCCTGATGGGGCGCCCCGGGTACCTGGTCTCGGGGATCGCCCAGGTCGACGGTGCCGACCTGCTCGAGCGCGACGTCGCTGGCCGGTCGGCGTTGGGCTTGTTCGAGGTGTTCCAGTACCCGGTCGAGATACCCGGGGTGACCCTCGCCGAGCTTCTCGCCGAGATGGCCGCCGCTGGCGGCCCTGCGGTGGCGGAGCGCGCCGCGGATGCGGTGCGGCTGCTCGACACCGCACCCTTCCTGGATCGGTCGGTGAATGTCGGGCTCTCCGGAGGTGAGAAGAAGCGGTCCGAAATGACCCAGCTCATGGCGCTGGCGCCGCGAGTCGCCGTGCTCGACGAGCTCGACTCCGGGCTCGACGTCGATGCCGTCCGCGAGGTCGCCGGTGCTGTCGAGGCGATGCGCCACCCCGGACTGGGCGTTCTGGTGATCACGCACTACACCCGAGTCCTGCGGCATCTCGCCGTGGACCGGGTCCATGTCCTGGTGGGCGGTCGAATCGTCGCCAGCGGGGATCGCTCCCTCGCCGACCGGCTCGACATCGAGGGATACGACGCCTTCCGCCCGGTTTCCGATGGGCCGGACGAGCCGGATCCCTTCCTCCGGGGGCTGTGACCCGCCCAACGGCCCTGGTGCCGGGCGCAGCCTGTCCTACCCTTGGTACAGATCGAAGGAGCAGGTGACATGCGCATCGAACGTGACTCGATGGGGGAGATGCAGGTACCCGACGACGCCTACTACGGAGCGTCGACCCAACGGGCCGTGGAGAACTTCCCGATCTCGAGCCTGCGCTTCGGGCGGCGGATGATCGCCGCACTGGGGATGATCAAGTCGGCCGCCGCCGAGGAGAACGCCGGTCGGGGGATCGTGGCGCCTGAGATCGCCGCCGCCATCCAGCGGGCGGCAGAGGAGGTGGTGGACGGCCAGCACGATCCGCAGTTCCCCCTCGACGTGTTCCAGACCGGATCGGGGACCTCCACCAACATGAATGCCAACGAGGTGATCGCCAACCGGGCAGGCGAGCTCCTGGGCGATGCCCGGGGGGGCAAGAAGGTTCACCCCAACGATCACGTCAATGCCGGACAGTCCTCCAACGACGTCATCCCGACCGCGATCCATGTCGCTGCGGTCACCGCGATCCGGGAGGACACCATCCCCGCCCTGGAGCGGCTCGCCGCCGCCTTCGAGGAGAAGGCCGCCGAGTTCGACCACATCGTCAAGACGGGTCGAACCCATCTGATGGACGCCACCCCGATCCGCCTCGGCCAGGAGTTCAGCGGCTACGCCGCGCAGGTGCGGCTCGGAGCAGAGCGGCTACGCCTCGCCCTGCCCGATTTGGAGGAGCTCGCCCTCGGCGGCACCGCGGTCGGTACCGGGATCAACACCCCGGCGGGGTTCGCCGCCGCGGTGATCGCTCGCCTGGCGACACGCACCGGATACCCGTTCCGCGAGGCCGCCAACCACTTCGAAGCGCAGGCTGCCAAGGATGCTGCGGTGTTCGCCAGCGGAGCGCTCAAGACCGTGGCGGTATCGCTGTTCAAGGTGGCGAACGACCTCCGCTGGCTCGGCTCCGGACCCCGTACCGCCATCGGCGAGATCGCCCTGCCCGCCACCCAGCCCGGGTCTTCGATCATGCCGGGGAAGGTGAATCCCGTGATGGCCGAATCCGTGATGCAGGTGGCGGCCCAGGTGATCGGAAACGACGCTGCCGTCACCTGGGCCGGTGCCAACGGCAACTTCGAGCTGAACGTGATGATGCCGGTGTTGGCTCACAACCTCATCGAGTCGGCCGAGCTGATCGGGTCGGTGTGCGACGCCTTCCGCGAGAAGTGCATCGTTGGGATCGAGGCCAACGAGGAGCGCGCCGCCATGCTTTTGGATCAGAACATCTCGATCGTCACGGCTCTCGCTCCCAAGATCGGGTACGACAAGTCGGCCGAGATCGCCAAGAAGGCATTCAGCACCGGCAAGGGGGTGCGCCAGGTAGCCCTCGAGGTGACCGGGCTGTCTGCGGCCGAACTCGACCACCTGCTCGACCTCCGCCCCATGACCGAGGGCGGGATAGCGGAGTAAGAGGTGAGGCCGCCGCAGGCGGCCTCACGGATGCCGGATGCCGGATGCCCGATGCCCGATGCCCGACGGGCGACGGACGACGGGTGACGGGTGACGGGTTTTCAGCGCTCTCGCCGTGAGGTGACCCAGGCGCCGAGTAGCACCAGCGTCATGCCCACCAGCGACAGCGGGTGCACGGACTCGCTGCGCACGATCACCCCCAGGGCGATCGCCACCACCGGAACGAAGTAGATCGCCACCGAGCCGCGGGTGCTTCCCACCCGTCCGACGAGTGTCGTCATCAGTACCAGCGCCAGCCCGGTGCCGAGCACCCCCAGGGGAATCATCGCCAGTGCGGAATCCAGAGCCCATGACGAGCCGCGCAGCTGGAACAACCCGATCGGAGTCACCACCACCAGGGCGGCGAGTTGGGCCCGCAGCAGCACCGGAGCGGCGCCGTAGCGCTGCTGCAGGGGAACCGCCATGTTTGCGGACAGCCCGTAACAGGTGATGGCCACCAGCAGCAGAATGGTGCCGAGCAGCGTGGCACTGGACTCCTGGATCTCGGGAAGGAAGATCGCCACCATCCCGGCGAAACCGATGGCGATTCCAATCAGCTGGCGCCGGCCGGGAAGGCGGCGCATCAGGAGCGTTGCCCAGGCGGCAGTGGTGATCGGAACCGCCCCGTTGATCATTCCTGCCACCGACGACGAGATCCACTGCTGGGCAATGGGGAATAGTGACAACGGCACCGCCATCCAGATGATGCCGAGAGCCGCCACCCGCATCCGGTCCATCGGTGCGATCGGGGTGCGGGCGGCCGGCACCAGCGCCAACGCCCCGGCGCCGAGCACCAGCCGCGCCAGCGTGACCACCCCGGGCTCGAAGTGGTCCAGGCCGATCGCCATGAAGAGGAACGACGATCCCCAGATCAGGGCGATGCCGGAGAGCAACGCCCAGTCGCGAGCCGCGAAGGCACCGCTGTGGGTTCCCTGGCTGGTGAGGGCGGTGCGGATCGGGGTGGTCATCGAGCGGTAGAACCCCACCGCCGGGCGATGTGTTGCAGGTTCTTCACACCGGATCGCCGGCCAGAGCCTGCTGCAGCGTCGCCCAGGGCAGGTCGGCGCACTTCACCCGGACCGGAAATCGGCGCACTCCGGCCAGAGCCTCCAGGTCGCCCAGGGCGGCGCCGGGACGGGCCGGGTCGAGGCCGGCGTCGCCCTCCTCGATGTCGAGCAGCCGCTTTACCCGATGGATCAGCTCTTCGACCTCGGACAGGCTCATTCCGACGATGCGGTCGGCCATCATCGAGGCGGAGGCCTGGCTGATCGAACAGCCCCGCCCGGTCACCGCCGCATCGGCCACCCGGCCGTCGGTGATGGCCAGGTCGAGAGTCACCTCGTCGCCGCACAACGGGTTGGTGCCATCGGCGTGCGCGGTGGGTTCCTGCAGCCGCCCTGAGCGCCGCGGGCTGCGGTAGTGATCCAGGATCACCTGGCGGTAGAGGTCGTCAAGCGACACCGAACAGCCTCCGGGCCTCATGGAGAGCCTCGACCAGGACGTCGACTTCTGCGGGCACGTTGTACAGGTAGAACGAGGCGCGGGCAGTGGCGGGGACATCGAGGTGGCGCATCAATGGCTTGGCGCAATGGTGCCCGGCCCGCACCGCCACTCCGGACTGGTCGAGGATCGTCGCCAGGTCGTGGGGGTGGATGTCGGCCAGTGTGAACGACACCGCTCCGCCGCGCTGGGAGGTGTCATCGGGTCCGTAGACCTTGAGATCCGGAATGGTGGCCAGACGGTCGAGGGCGTACCGGGTCAACTGACGCTCATGGTCGCGCACCCGGTCCATGCCGACCGCGGTCAGGTAGTCGACCGCAGCGCCGAATCCGACTGCTTCGGCGATGGGCGGGGTGCCGGCCTCGAACTTGTGCGGGACCTCGGCCCAGGTGGAGGTGTGCAGCTGCACGTCGCGGATCATCTCGCCGCCGCCCTCGGCGGGCTCCATCTCCTCCAGCCGGTCGCGCCGTCCCCACAATGCCCCGATCCCGGTGGGGCCGAGC
This sequence comes from uncultured Acidimicrobiia bacterium, assembly GCA_964440905.1. GTDB lineage: Bacteria > Actinomycetota > Acidimicrobiia > Spongiisociales > UBA11373 > UBA11373. The sequence goes on from CAYTTU010000227.1 coordinate 4,511, forward strand.
ATCTTGTGGGCGGAGAAGGCGATGAAGTCGGCGCCGAGCTGCTGGACGTCGGTGGGGTGATGCGGCACCAGCTGGGCGGCATCGACCACCGC
>CAYTTU010000228.1:0-7723 GCA_964440905.1 uncultured Acidimicrobiia bacterium
AGCGACTTGAGCGGGCGGTTGCCCGGTCCGGTGACGGCACGGCCCCGCCGCCCGTTGTCGAACAGGGCGTCGACCGCCTCCTGCAGCATGCGCTTCTCGTTGTTCACGATGATCTCGGGAGCCCCGAGGTCGAGCAGCCGCTTGAGACGGTTGTTGCGGTTGATCACCCGGCGATACAGGTCGTTGAGGTCCGAGGTGGCGAAACGGCCGCCGTCGAGCTGCACCATGGGGCGCAGGTCGGGCGGGATCACCGGAACCGCCTGCAGGATCATCGCCTCCACCGAGTTGGTGCCTTGAGAGAAGGGGGTGACCACCTTGAGGCGCTTAGTGGCGCGCTGGCGGCGCTGTGCCGACTTCGCTTCCAGGTCCTCGTTGAGCTGCACGATCTCGGCATCGAGGTCGAGCCGGGAGAGCAGGTCCTTGATCGCCTCGGCCCCCATGGCGCCCTCGTAGTAGTCGCCGTAGCGGTCCCGCACCTCGCGCCACAGCTGCTCGGACTCGACCAAGTCCTTGACGTCCATGCCGCGGAAGAAGTCGAAGGCCTCGCGGACCAGCTCCTCTTCGTACTCGGCGCGCTCCTGGCGATCCTTGATCTCGCGGTCGGCCTCGCGGCGGTGGGCGCCGATCTCCTGCGACTTGGCGCCGCCGGCCTCCATGCCCTTGACCTCGTTCTCCAGGCGCTCCAGGCGGGCCGACTTCCACTTTTCGAAGTCGCGCCGCACCAGCTCCACCTCGGTGTCGCGGGCCTCTTCCAGCTCGGGGAGGTCGGCGTGACGCCGCTCCTCGTCCACGTAGGTGATGAGGTAGGCGGCGAAGTAGATGACCTTCTCCAGGTCCTTGGGCGACATGTCGAGCAGGTAGCCGAGACGACTGGGAACGCCCTTGAAGTACCAGATGTGGGTGACCGGGGCGGCCAGCTCGATGTGGCCCATGCGCTCGCGCCGCACCTTGTTGCGGGTCACCTCGACGCCACAACGCTCGCAGATCACGCCGCGGAAGCGGACGCGCTTGTACTTGCCGCAGTAGCACTCCCAGTCGCGGGTGGGTCCGAAGATGCGCTCGTCGAAGAGCCCATCCTTTTCCGGCTTGAGCGTCCGGTAGTTGATGGTCTCAGGCTTCTTGACCTCACCGTGGGACCAACCCCGGATCTGGTCGGCCGTCGCAAGACTGATCTTCAATTCATCGAACAGCTGGGGCACCGCTACCTACTCCTCTGCGTGTCGTCGCCGATTCCGTCCAAAACCAAACCGTCAGTCACCGCGCTCGGGGCGGGAGATGTCGATGCCGAGGGATTCGGCAGTGCGGAAGGCGTCGTCGTCGAGCTCGCGCAGCTCGACCTCCTCACCCGCCGACAGCATCTCCACGTTGAGGCAGAGGCTCTGCATCTCCTTGATGAGCACCTTGAAGGACTCCGGGATCCCCGGTTCGGGGATGTTCTCCCCCTTCACGATCGCCTCGTACACCTTGACCCGGCCGCGCACGTCGTCGGACTTGATGGTGAGCAGCTCCTGCAGGGCGTAGGCGGCGCCGTAGGCCTCCAGGGCCCACACCTCCATCTCGCCGAAGCGCTGTCCGCCGAACTGCGCCTTGCCGCCCAGCGGCTGCTGGGTGATCATCGAGTACGGGCCGGTGGACCGGGCATGGATCTTGTCGTCCACCAGGTGGAGCAGCTTCAGGATGTAGATGTATCCCACGGTGATCGGCGAGTCGAACGGCTCGCCGTTGCGGCCGTCGTAGAGCAGGGCCTTGCCGTCGCCGTCCACCAGGGGCTCACCGTCCTCGCCGGGCATGGAGTGCTCCAGCACCTTTGAGATCTCGTCCTCCTTGGCCCCGTCGAAGACTGGGGTGGCCACCCGGGTCCACGGCTTGGCGCCGCGCGCCGCCCTGGTGGTGCCCTCGAACGGGGTCCAGCCCCGTGCCGCGGCCCATCCCAGATGGGTCTCCAGCACCTGGCCCAGGTTCATGCGGGAGGGGACTCCGAGCGGCGACAAGATGATGTCCACCGGGGTACCGTCGCGCAGGAAGGGCATGTCCTCCTCGGGGAGGATCTTGGCGATGACGCCCTTGTTGCCGTGGCGTCCGGCCAGCTTGTCACCCTCGGCGATCTTGCGCTGCTGGGCCACGTAGACCCGGACCAGCTCGTTCATGCCGGGGGGTAGCTCGTCGCCCCGGTCGCGCCGGAACACCTTGACGTCGATGGCCTTGCCGGTCTCGCCGTGAGGCACCTTGAGCGACATGTCGCGCACCTCGCGCGCCTTCTCGCCGAAGATGGCGCGCAGCAGGCGCTCCTCGGGGGTGAGTTCGGTCTCGCCCTTGGGGGTGACCTTGCCCACCAGGTAGTCGCCCGGGCCGACCTCGGCCCCGATGCGGATGATCCCCTCTTCGTCGAGGTCGCGCAGTGCTTCCTCGGCGACGTTGGGGATGTCTCGGGTGATCTCCTCGGCGCCCAGCTTGGTGTCGCGGGCCTCGATCTCGTACTCCTCGATGTGGATCGAGGTGAGGATGTCCTCCTTGACCAGGCGCTCCGAGATCACGATGGCGTCCTCGAAGTTGTGACCCCGCCACGGCATGAAGGCCACGAGCAGGTTCTTGCCCAGGGCGAGTTCGCCGTCCTCGGTGCTGGGGCCGTCGGCGATCACCTGGCCCACCTTCACCTGGTCGCCCTCCTTGACGAGGGGCTTCTGGTTGAGAGAGGTGCCCTGGTTGGAGCGGACGAACTTCTTCAGCGGGTACTCGACCCGCTTGTTGCCCACCTTCACCACGATCTTGTCGCCGGTGACCTCGGACACCTCGCCGTCTTCGGTGACAACGATCACGTCACCGGAGTCGAAAGCGACCCGGTCCTCGACGCCGGTGCCCACCAGCGGCGACTCGGCGCGCAGCAACGGCACCGCCTGGCGCTGCATGTTGGAGCCCATCAGGGCGCGGTTCGCATCGTCGTGCTCCAGGAACGGGATCAGCGACGTGGCCACCGAGACCACCTGCTTGGGCGACACGTCCATGTAGTCGACGCCCTTGGGGGTGACGTAGTCCACCTCGCCACCCTTGGAGCGCACCAGCACTCGGTCGCCGGCGAACGTCCCGTCCTCCTGCAGCACCGCGTTGGCCTGGGCGATGACGAAGCGCTCTTCCTCGGTGGCGGTGAGGTATTCGATCTTGTTGGTGACCCTGCCGTCAACCACCCGGCGGTAGGGGGTCTCGATGAAGCCGAACCGGTTCACCTTGGCGTACGACGCCAGCGAACCGATCAGACCGATGTTCGGGCCCTCCGGGGTCTCGATCGGGCACATCCGGCCGTAGTGGGAGGAGTGCACGTCGCGCACCTCGAACCCGGCCCGCTCGCGCGACAGTCCACCCGGGCCGAGCGCCGAGAGGCGGCGGCGGTGGGTGAGGCCGGCCAGCGGGTTGGGCTGATCCATGAACTGGCTCAGCTGGCTGGTGCCGAAGAACTCCTTGATCGACGCCACCACCGGCCGGATGTTGATCAGGCTCTGCGGCGTGATCGCCTCGGGGTCCTGGGTGGTCATGCGCTCCCGCACCACCCGCTCCAGGCGGGTGAGGCCGACGCGGATCTGGTTCTGGATCAGTTCGCCCACCGTGCGCACCCGGCGGTTGCCGAAGTGGTCGATGTCGTCGGCGGAATGGTCGGGCTTGCCCTCGTACAGGGCGATCAGGTACTTGATCGTGTCCATGATGTCCTGGCGCGACAGCAGTCCCAGGGTGTTGGCCCGGTAGTTGTCGATGTCCTCCAGGTCGCCGCTCTCCCGGCCGAACTTCTGGTTCAGCTTGTAGCGCCCCACCCGGGTGAGGTCGTAGCGCTTCGGGTTGTAGAACAGCGTGTTCACCAGGCTGCGGGCCGACTCGATGGTCGTGAGCTCGCCGGGGCGCAGTTTGCGGTACAGGTCGAGCAGCGCCTCCTCGCGGTCCTGGGTGGTGTCCTTCTCCACCGTTTCGCTGATCACCTCGACCCCGTCGAACAGGGCGACGATGTCCTCGTCGGACTGGGCGAAGTCCAGGGCGCGCAGGAAGGTGCTCACCAACTGGCGGCGCTTGCGATCCACCCGGACGCCCAGCGTGCCCTTCTTGTCGATGTCGAATTCGAGCCAGGCACCCCGCCCCGGGATCACCTTGGCCGAATACAGGTCGCGGTCCGACGTCTTGTCCGGGGTCTCGTCGAAGTAGACGCCGGGGGAACGAACCAACTGCGACACCACCACCCGCTCGGTGCCGTTGATGATGAAGGTGCCGTTGGGGGTCATCATCGGGAAGTCCCCCAAGAAGACCTGCTGCTCCTTGATCTCGCCGGTCTGCTTGTTCATGAAGCGCGCCGTGACGAAGAGCGGACGCGAGAAGTTCGAGTCGCGCTCTTTGGCGTCTTCGATCGAGGTGATGGGCTCCTCGAAGCGATGGTCGGTGAGTTCCAGGGCGAGGGTGCTGGTGAAGTCTTCGATCGGAGAGATCTCCTCGAAGATCTCCTTCAGACCGCGCTCCAAGAACCAGTTGAAGGATTCGTGTTGAACGTCGAGGAGATTGGGCAGGGGCAGGACTTCTGGGATCTTCGCGAACGAGATCCGCTCGGTGCGCGCACGGGCCAAGAGCGCTTCCTCCTCGATTTCAGGTGGCGGGCGGGGGCGAAACGGCTGGGGGACGGGTTCTACTGAGACGACAGCAAGCCAGGATAGCACGCGGCTACCCTGGCTCGGCTAAGCCGGCCTGAGCGATGAACCGTCACGGCTCCTCTATGTAATCCCGGGGAGGATATCACGGGGAGAGCGAGGTGGGGGGGAAATCTGGGGCTCAGGAGTCGGGCTTGTCCGAGGGTGGGAATGACGCTGCGGGGGCAATGACGCACGAAGGGGGCGGGATCACTCCCGCCCCCTTCAATCGCTTCTGGCCAATAGCCAATCGCCAACCGCTACTTCAGCTCCACCGTCGCTCCGGCGCCCTCGAGGGCAGCCTTGGCCTTTTCGGCGGCTGCCTTGTCGACGGCCTGGAGGACCGGATTGGGAGCCCCGTCCACCAACTCCTTGGCCTCCTTGAGGCCGAGGCTGGTGAGACCGCGGACTTCCTTGATGACCTGGATCTTCTGAGCGCCGGCGGCGACCAGGATCACGTCGAACTCGTCCTTCTCCTCGACCACCGCGGCGCCTCCGCCACCCCCGGCGGGCATCATCGCCATCGCCATCGGGGCGGCGGCGGTGACGTCGAACTTCTCCTCGAACGCCTTCAGGAACTCGGAGAGCTCCAGCACGGTCATCCCGGCGAAGACGTCGAGCAGCTCATCGGTCTTCATCTTTGCTGCCATGTTGTCTATTCCTCCTCGGCCGGTGCGGCCGGTGTCTCTTCGGTGGTGGCTGCATCGGCCACCTCGGTGGCCTCGGCAGCGGGCGCTGCCTCGACAGGTGCGGCCGCGGCGGGAGCCGGGGCCTCCGGGGCGGCAGGCATCTTCTCGATCAGTTGCGAGATCATCGTCGCCAGGTTGCGCGGCATCGCCGCCAGCGCTCCGGCCATGCGGGCCATCGGCGCCTGGAACACTCCGGCGATCTTCGACAGCAGCACCTCGCGGGGCTCGATGTCGGCTAGAGCGGCGACCCGCTCCGGAGGCAGCACCTCGCTACCGAGCAGACCGCCCTTGATGATCAGCTTCTGATGGTCCCGGGCAAAGTCGCGCAGCACCTTGGCGGTGGCGGCGGCATCCTCGCCGGCAAAGGCCAGGCCGGCGGGGCCGACCAGCATGTCGACGAAGTCCTCGTGCCCGGTTTCGGTGGCGGCGATGCGGGCCAGGGTCATCTTGTAGACCTTGAACTCGCTCTTGGCGGCACGCAGCCCGCGGCGCAACTCCTGCTGCTCCTTCACGGAGAGTCCTGCGTACTCGGCCACGAACACCGCCTGCGCCCCGGTGAGACGCTCTTTGATGTCGGCGACCGCCGAGACCTTCTCAGGTCGTGGCATGTCACTGTCTCCTTGCATAAATGAAACGCTCCCGACGTGACCACGCGGGAGCGAAGAAACCTTCTTCACAACCTGCGCCGGCGGCCTTGCGGCCCTTAGTCCTTGCGGAGCCTGCGGTCTGGGGTCGGTATTTCGAAGCGGAGGCTAACGCTCACGAGCGCCGCGAGCAAAGTCGCCTTCGTCGCCCGTCGCCCGTCGCCCGCAAGAACGTTCCGGCGGGCGTCGGGAGTCGGGCGTCGGCTATTCCGACTTGAGTTCGTCGAGGGCGTTCACGTCCACGTGGATGCCTAGGCCCATCGTGGAGGAGAGCGTCAGCTTCTTGATGTAGCGGCCCTTGGAGGACGAGGGCTTCACCCGGTTGATTTCGTGGACCAGGGTGGCCAGGTTGTCGCGCAGTTGGTCGGCACTGAACGAGGCCTTGCCGATCCCCACCGCGACGTTTCCCGACTTGTCGTTCCGGTACTCCACCCGGCCGCCCTTGAACTCCTTGACCGCCTTGCCCACGTCGGGGGTGACGGTGCCCGCCTTCGGGTTGGGCATCAGGCCGCGGGGGCCGAGCGCCTTGCCCAGCTTGCCGACCTCGGCCATCAGCGAGGGATGGGCGATGGTGATGTCCCAGTCGAGTGGCTGGGTGCCGGCGGTGATGGCGGCGGCCAGGTCGGCGCCGCCCACCTTGTCGGCGCCGGCGGCCTCGGCGGCCCGGGCCTGCTCCCCCTCGGCGAACACCAGCACCTTGACGTTCTTGCCGGTGCCGTGGGGCAGCGCCACGGTGCCGCGGACCCCCTGGTCGGCCTGGCGGGAATCGATCCCCAGATGGAACGAGGCCTCCACCGTCTCGTCGAACTTGGCGGTGGCGGTCGCCTTGACCAGCTCCACCGACTTCACCGGCCCGTAGAACTGCTCCGGGTCGTACTTCTTGGCAGCATCGTCGCGCTTCTTGCCCATTCGTGTGCTCCTTGTGGTCTACGACGCTTTCGCGTCTCCCACCTAATCAAGATCTCAGATGTCAGATCTCAGATCTCAAGTCTTGCTGGTAACTGGTAACTGGTAACTCGAAGGTTGAGCTCCGCTCAACCTTCGACCGTGATCCCCATCGACCTTGCGGTGCCTTCGACGATCTTCATCGCCGCATCGATGTCGTTGGCGTTGAGGTCGGGAAGCTTGGTGGTGGCGATCTGGCGCACCTGATCCCGGGTGACGTTGCCCGCCTTTACGGTGTGCGGCGTGGCCGAGCCCTTCTCCACCCGGGCCGCCTGGCGCAGCATGACCGCGGCCGGCGGGGTCTTGGTGACGAAGGTGAACGACCGGTCGTCGAACACGGTGATCTCGACGGGAACGATGGTCCCGGTCTGGGACTCGGTCGCGGCGTTGTACGCCTTGACGAAGTCCATGATGTTGACGCCGTGCTGACCCAGCGCCGGACCCACCGGCGGGGCAGGCGTCGCCTGACCCGCGGGAATCTGCAGCTTGAGGATCGCGGCGATCTTCTTGCGGCCCATGTGTGTCTCCTCGAACCGGTTCTAGAACTTCTGGATTTGCTCGAAATTGAGCTCGACCGGGGTCTCCCGGCCGAAGATGTCGACGAGCACCCGGACCTTGGACTGGTCCACGTTGATGTCCTCGATGACACCGTTGAAGTCGGCAAAGGGTCCGTCGATGACCCGCACCGTCTCCCCCACCTCCCAGTCCGGCTTGAACCGGGGGGCCTTCTTCTCCTAGTCCTTGCGCACCCAGAGGATGCGCTCGACCTCACGACGCGACAGCGGTGTGG
>CAYTTU010000229.1:0-2718 GCA_964440905.1 uncultured Acidimicrobiia bacterium
CGCGCCACGGCCAGGTCGTGGGTGATGTAGAGATAGGAGACGGAGAACTCGTCGGCCAGCTCCAGCATCAGCTCCATGATCGAGATGCGAATCGACACGTCGAGCATCGAGGTGGGCTCGTCCGCCACTACGAAGTTGGGATTGAGCACCAGGGAACGGGCGATCGCCACCCGCTGCCGCTGGCCACCGGAGAGCTCATGCGGATAGCGGAACATGAACGACGGCGCCGGGGTGAGGCCCACCACGGCGAGCAACTCGGCCACCCGGGCCTCGCGCTCCACCACCGACGTTGTCTTCTGCACCACCAGGGGCTCGGCAATGGTGTCGAACACGGTGCGCCGCGGGTTCATGGACTCGTAGGGGTCCTGGAAGATCATCTGGACGTCGCGACGGAAGTCCTTCATGTTGGTCCGACTGATCTTGGCGACGTCGATCATCCGCCCGTTGTCGGCCAGATGGATCGTCCCGCTGGTGGGATCGGTGAGCCGCACCAGCATGCGACCGGTAGTGGTCTTGCCACAACCCGACTCCCCCACCAGACCGAGCGACTCACCGGGAGCGATCTCGAACGAGATCCCGTCGACGGCGTGGATGAAGTCGCGCGGTTTGCGCAGGGCGCCGCGGGAGATCGGATACAGCTTGGAAAGGTTCTCGACCTTTACCAGCGGCTTGGTGGAGACCTCGAGCTCCCCGCTCATTTCACGGCCTTTCCTTCAGCGAGGGGCACCTTCTCCCAGTGCCAGCACTCCACGAAGTGATCTTCCCCCACCTGCTCCATCGGCGGCGACTCGTTGACGCACTTCTCGGTGGCGAAGGGACAACGGGGATGGAACCGGCAGCCCGACGGCGGCTTGAGCAGGTTGGGGGGCTCGCCCTTGAGCGGCGCCAGCTTGCGGCGGGGGCCGGTGATCGATGGGGCCGAGTTGAGCAGCAGGTAGCCGTAGGGATGCCGGGGCCGGGCAAACACTTCCCGGGTGGGACCCGTCTCCACGATACGCCCGGCGTACATGATGGCGAGCTTCTGGGTCACCTCGGCGATCACCGCGATGTCGTGGGAGATGTAGATGATCGCCATCCCCAGTTCCTTCTGGATGCGCACCAGCTGCTTGAGGATCTGGTCCTGGACGATCACGTCGAGGGCGGTGGTGGGCTCGTCGGCGATGATCACCTGCGGATCGCAGGAGAGCGCCATGGCGATCGTGGCCCGCTGCCGCATGCCTCCGGAGAACTCGTGCGGGTAACGATCCAGCATCTTGGGATCGACCCCGACGAGATTGAACAGGTCCTCCATCCGCTGCCGGGCCGCAGCAGCAGTCAGCGTGGGCTTCACGTGGAGGTTGATCGCCTCGAGGATCTGGGTGCCGACCCGCTGCACCGGGTTCCAGGAGTTCATCGCACCCTGGAACACCATCGAGATGTCCTTCCAGCGGTGGGTGCGCATCTCGGCGTCGGTCAACGCCAGCAGGTCGACCCCCTTCAGCCGGATCTCGCCGTGGCGGAAAACGGCGTTGTCGGCCTGGAGACGCAGCAGCGACATCGCCACCGACGTCTTGCCGCAACCCGACTCGCCGACCAGACCGAGCGACTCACCCGGCTCGAGGACGAAGGAGACGTTCGACACCGCCGAAACGGCTCCCGACTCGGTGATGTACTCCATGGTGAGGTCGTCGACCTCCAGCACCGGACCCGCGCCAGAAGCGTTGGGGCGCGGTGCCCCTGGGGACTCCATCGTCTGCATGGCGGGTCAGCGCCTCCTCAGCCTCGGGTTGATTACCTCGTCCATCGCTCTTCCCACCAGGAAGAAGGCGGCAGCGACCAGCGTGACGGCCATCCCCGCAGGGATCAGCAGCCACCAGTAGCTGGTGCCCGACAGCAGGTAACCCTGGCTGTGGGTGGTGTAGATCATGATCCCCCAGCTCATGGGGGTGTTCATCAGACCGAGGAACGACAGGGTCGCCTCGAGCGTGATGGCCTCGGTCACCGTGAACATCATGTAGAGGAAGCTCAGCGGCAGCACGTTGGGGATGATGTGCCGGAAGATGATGTGGGCATTCGATCCACCCGCCACTCGGGCGGCGTCGACGAACGGCTTCACCGTCACCGACAGCGCCTGCGACTTGAGGACGATCGCCACTCCCCCGAAGCCTGAGAGGATGCCTATCAGCACCCCGAGTAACGGCAGGCTCAGACTGAACAGGGCGCTGACCACGATCAGGACCGGGATCAACGGCACCAGCAGCACCAGATCGGCGAACCGCATCAGGAGGCTGTCGATCCAACCTCCGTAGTAGGCGGCGATCGACCCGACCGTGGTGGCGATGAACACGGTCACCAGTGCGGCGATGGCGCCGAGGGCGAAGGCGGCCCGGGTGCTGTACATCAACTGGGAGAGGATGTCACGGCCCAACGGGTCGGTGCCCAGCCAGTGCGCCTGCGAGGGCGGAGCCGGCTGTGACGGGATCGGGATCACCTCGCCGACCTTGATGAACGGATGGGTCTGCAACCGGGCGGTGGCGATGTCGAGCTCGCCCGGGGCACACACTGCCACCGTACCGCCCTCGGGGATCTCGCAGCGCTCCACCACCGTGTACTCGATCACCGGGGCGTCGTACCCCTTGAACGGGTCGTAGATCGCCGGATCCCACACCCGGTCCATCAGGATGGGGTGGAGGATCGCCATCAGGGCGAATACGGTGATGATCCCGAGGCCGACCAGCC
>CAYTTU010000230.1:0-17650 GCA_964440905.1 uncultured Acidimicrobiia bacterium
TCGACGCCGAGCTGGCCGCCGAAGGCCGCACCGCTCTCGAGGACGTGTTTCCGCATCGGCTCGACCGGGTCACCGGGGTCGAAGCGGCCGAGGTGGCAGCACTGGTCGCTGCCGGAGGTGGCATGCCGCTCTACCACCACGGTCGGGTGGCCGGGTTCTTCCGTACTGCCCACGACGAGGACCCCTCGTTGGCCGCCCACGTGCTGTTCGAGAACCTGGCGTGCAAGGCCACCGCCGTGCTCGCCGTCGCCGAGGTGCTTGCCGCCCGGGGGCTCGATCCCGCCGCGGTCGACTATCTGCTCAACACCGGGGAAGAGGCGGTGGGGGACCGCTACCAGCGCGGCGGGGGCAGCCTCTCCAAGGCGGTGGGCGAGGTGGTCGGCACCATCAGCGCCACCGGATCCGACATCAAGGCCTTCTGCTCGGCCCCGGTCCACGCCCTGATCATCGCCGCGGCGATGGTGGCGGCAGGCTTGTACCGCTACGTGGTGGTGCTCGGTGGTGGCTCGCAGGCGAAGCTGGGCATGAAGTTCCGCGCCCATCTGCGCAACGGGGTTCCGATCATGGAGGACTGCCTCGGGGGGATGGCCTTCGTGGTCGGCCCCGACGACGGGACCGGAATGCGGTTGCGGCTCGACCTCACCGGAAAGCACCCCATCGGCGCCGGCTCGTCGCCGCAGGCGATCTATCAAGCCCTGGTGATCGATCCCCTGGAAAGGGCCGGGCTGAGAATGGTGGACGTGGATCGGTACGCGGTGGAGATGCACAACCCCGAGATCACCGAGTCCGGTGACGGCGGAGACGTGCCCCGCACCAATTACCGCGCCCTGGCGGCGATGGCGGTGCGCCGCGGCGAGATCGAAAGGGCGCAGATGGACGAGTTCACCACCCGCCATGGCATGCCCGGCTTTGCCCCCACCCAGGGTCACATCCCCGCCGGAGTGCCCTATCTGGGCCACGCCCACGCCGCCATGATCCGGGGGGAGTTGCGGCGTGCGATGATCGTGGCCAAGGGGAGTCTGTTTCTGGGTCGGATGACCCAGTTGGTCGACGGCGTCTCGATCGTCGTCGAAGGCGGACCGTCTAGTGAAGAAGGGAGGTGAGTCACTCCATGGATCTGAAGGGCAAGCAGGTCGTCGCCATCGGCGAGCGTGAGGGGGTCAACGGACCCAGCCTCAAGCTGCTGGCGGAGTCGGCCGGTGCGAGCGTCGTCTTCAGCGTCACGCAGTGCTTTGTCTGAACTGCTGGCGGAGCCATGGACCTCGACGACCAGGCGAACGTGAACAAGCTCGCTGCGGGGCGCGGCACCGCGGAGATGGTGGTCATACTCGGCCAGCCCGACTCCAACAGTGCCGGACTCTTCGCCGAGACGGTCACGCGAGGCGATCCGACCTGGGCAGGTCCATTGGCCGGAGTCCCGTTGGGACTCCCCGTGTATCACATCCTCGAAACGGAGATCAAGGCCCAGATGGACCCGACGCTCTATGAAGAGCATGTCGGGTTGATGGAGATGTCGGCCGATGTGGACGACATCGTCAAGTGGGTCAAGTTCTACCGCGAGGGCGGACAGGCCTAGCCCCACCGCGCCTCCGGGTCGCCCCGGCGGCGCGGTGGGATCGTTCGAAGGGAGCCCACCATCTCATCGCACCCCATCCCCGACATGGGAATGTTCATCGACGGGAAGTGGCACCACGGCGCCGGGGCCCGCCTTGAGGTGGTCAACCCCGCCACGGCCGAGGTGCTCACCACCATCCCCGACGGCGACGCCTCCGATCTCGATCTGGCGGTCGAGGCCGCCAGCCGCGGACTCGAGGTGTGGCGGGCCACCCACCCCCGGGTGCGCACCCAGGTGTTGTTCCACATCGCCGAGACGGTGAAGGCCCATGCCGAGGAGTTGGCCCATCTCGACGGTCTCAATCTGGGCGAGTCCAAGGCGACCGGGATGTGGACCATGAACGACGTCGTGGCCCGGCGCTTCGAGTACTACGCCGGCATGGCGGACAAGATCCGCGGCGATTCGTTCGTCACCCCCGGGCTGTACCTCTCCTACACCCTGCGTGAACCGATGGGGATCACGGGGCACATCGTCCCCTGGAACGGACCGCTGTGGATCGGGAGCCGCACCATCGCCCCCGCCCTCGCCGCGGGCAACTCGGTCGTGGTGAAGCCCTCCAGCGAGGCACCGGTCACCCTGCTCAGGTTCGCCGAGTTGTGCCTCGATGCCGGGCTGCCCCCCGGAGTGCTGAATGTGGTCACCGGCCGGGGAAGTGGGATCGGCGACCTGTTCGCCACCCACCCCGGGTTCGACGCCATCTACTTCACCGGCTCCACCGTCACCGGGCGCCGCATCATGGAGAAGGCCGCCAGCCACAACGTGCGCACAGTGATGGAGCTCGGTGGCAAGTCGCCCAACATCGTGTTCGCCGACGCCGACATCGACGCCGCCCTCGACGGGGCGATCCTGGCGATCTTCGCCAACTCCGGCCAGATCTGTGTGGCCGGGTCGCGCCTGCTGGTACAGGAGTCGATTCACGACGAGTTCGTCGCCCGCCTGGCGGAAAAGGCCGGGGCGATCACCATCGGCGGGCCTGAGGCCAACGCGATGATGAACCCGCTGATCAGCGCAGCGCAGAAGGCGCGGGTTCTCGAGTTCATCGAGCAGGGCAAGAAGGTGGCGACACTGGTCACCGGCGGCGGGACTCCGCCCGATCCGCATCTGCAGAAGGGGTTCTTCGTCGCCCCGACCATCTTCGACCGGGTCCCCAACACCGCCACCATCGCCCAGGAGGAGATCTTCGGACCGGTGCTGTCGGTGTCCACCTTCCGGGACTTCGACGAGGCGATCGCCATGGCCAACGACACCAGGTACGGCCTCGCCTCGGCGGTGTGGACCGAGAGTCACAAGACCGCCCATCTCGCCGCCCAGGCCATCCAGGCAGCCCAGGTGTTCATCAACCACTACTACACCGCGGCGTTCGAAGTGAGCCGCTCCCCCTACAAGGCGAGCGGCAACGGGATGAGCGAGGGCCCCGACGCCATCTACGAGTTCCTGAGGCAAAAGTCCGTGAGTGTGAAGTTGGGGGAGAGTTCTTGGGGTTGATTCTCCAGGCCAATAGCCAATAGCCAACAGCTCACAGTGCCGATTGCACCTGGCGGACCCTCTCGGGGTGAGTTATGGTCAGACCGTTAGACCATGGAGGCGTCGTCATGAAGGTCGTGGTGTTCACCGGGGTGGGGCAGGTCGAGGTACGCGAGGAGCCTGCGCCGCAGCCGGGGCCGGATCAGGTGGTGGTGGACGTCGGGGCCTGCGGTATCTGCACCTTCGAGCGGCGTCTCTTTGCCGGCGACAAGAAGTGGTATCCGCTGGCGCCGGGGCACGAGGCCGCCGGCGTGGTCAGCGTTCTGGGCAAGGCAGTCGACGGACTCGAAGGGTCGGTCAAGGTCGGCGACCGGGTCACCATGGATCTCCTCACCAGGTGCGGAACCTGCGGACCATGTCGCCGCGGCAACACCGCCCTGTGCCGTTACCGCCAGGGCCGCAAGCTCTCCGACGGAACCGTCTCGTTCGGCGGGTTCGCCGGCCAGATCGCCATCGACGCCAAGTCGGTGTATCCGGTCGATGACGCCCCGCTGCACCACGCCGCCATGGGCGAGCCCATCGCCTGCTGCATCCACTCGCTGCGTCAGGGCGGGTTCCAGCCCGGGGACCGCGTGGCGATCATCGGCGGCGGGTTCATGGGTCGGCTGCATCTCGCCCTGACCCGGATCGGTGGCGCCTCCCGCATCGGAGTGATCGACGTTTCCGAGGAGCGGCGCCGCCAGGCCACGGCAGCCGGGGCGCACTGGATCGCCACGCCGGAAGAGGCGCTGGCCACCGGGGGCAAGCAGGACGTGATCTTCGTCACCGCCATGGCCGGGGTGGACTTGGCGGTGGAGATGGCCGATCGCGGCGGAGCGGTGGTGCTGTACAGCGCCTTCGACGAGAGTCTTCCCGCCTCGGTGGGAGCCGATAAGGCGCACCGCGAGGAGGTGTCGATCGTCGGCGCCTTCAGCCAGGAGCCGGCCGACTGGAAACTCGGCGCCGCCTACATCCGCTCCGGATTGATCGCCGCCGATCTCGATGCCCTGGTCACGGCCCACTTCGGCTTCGATCGGGTGACCGAGGCGCTCACCCTGGTGACCACCGAGCCCACCTTCCGGGTGTTCGTCGAGCCGCCGGCGGCGTGATGGCACCGGAGGTCGTCGTCGGAGTGGATGTCGGCAGCAGCGGTTCGCGCGCCATCGCCATCGACCGCACCGGCCGAGTGCTGGCCACTGCCGAATCCGAGCACCCCGATCCCGGTCTCCCGGTTGGCGAGGGCGACCCGGCGGTGTGGCGTCGCGGCCTGGTGGAGGCGGTAACCGGGCTCGGCGTCACTCCCGCCGCCATCGGGATCGGGGGACAGGGGCCGACCACCGTCGCCGCCAACGGGGTGCGGGCGATCACCTTCCGCCATACCGCCACTGCCGCCGGGGGCATGGAGTCCCAGCCACTGGCCCAGGGGAAACTGTTGGTCGACCGCTACGGCGCTGCGGCGCAGCCGCGGCAGTTGTGGGACTGGATGGTCACCAGCCTGGGAGGCGATGGGGGCTTCCAGAGCCTGTGGCCCGGCTCAGAGCCGCTCCCTGGGTTTGGCGACCCGCTGCCGGCGGGCAGTGCCGCCGGCGTCACCAAAGGCGATGCGGGGCTTCCTGCCGGCATCCCGCTCGCTCCGGGGGGCAACGACGCCCTGATGACCGCCTGGGGCAGCGGTATCGATACACCCGGAAAGGGATTCGATCCCGGAGGCACCACCGGCGGTCTCGGGGTGGCGGTGACCGCCTCCGATCATGCGGACCTGGCGCGCTTCGGCATGGCCACCCACGTCGCCGGGGTGGTGATCGTCGGCGGTCCGGTCGCCGCCCACGGGGCGATGATGTCGTGGTGGGAGCGGATCACCGGTCGCAGCCTTCCCGACCTGGTCACCGCTGCCGCATCCGTTCCCGCCGGCGCCCATGGGGTGATGGTGCTCCCGTTCTTCGAAGGGGAGCGAGCGCCGCGCTGGAACCCCGAACTACGCGCCGAGATCATCGGGCTGCACCTGGAGCACGGCCCCGAGGTGGTGACCCGGGCACTGCTCGAGTCCGCCGCATACGGCCTGGCGCACATCGCCCGCGACCTCGCCGCCAAGGGGGTGCGGCTGGAGCGGGTGGTGGCCTCGGGCGGTCCGTCGCGCAGCCCGCTGTGGAACGCCATCAAGGCAGCGGTGCTCGAGGTCCCGTTCGACATTCCGGAGTGCGACCTGATGTCTTGTTATGGGGCCGCTCTCGCCGCTGGAGCCGGTATCGCCTGGTGGCCTCGCCCCGGTGAAGGAAACCCGGGAGCCTGGCCGATCCCAGCGATGCACACGGTCACCCCGGAGTCCAATGCGGTCTACCGGGCAGCCGTCGACAGATTCATCGAACTCGGCGACGAGGCGGTGGCGCGCCTCGGCCGCAAGGACACACGAAAGGAAACCACACAATGAAGGCCATCTCATCGGCGGTGGGCGCCGGCAAGGCACGGCGCGCCGCCCGCTTCATCGCACCCGACGGCAAGGCGGTCCTGGTCGCCATCGACATGCAGGCCTCAGCCGGATCGGGCCCCGATCTCGATGTGGTGCTCAAGGTCGCCGCCGGCGGCCCCGACGGGATCCTCGCCTCCTGGCAAGTGGCGCGGCGTTACCCGGAGGCGTTCGCCAAGGCCGGGCTGATCCTGCGCCTCGACGGAGCCCTCACCCAGTTGAAGCAGTACGACCGCGGCGACACCTTCTCGCTGATGTACTCGGTGGAGCAGGCGCTCACCATCGGCGCCGATGCCGTGGTGATCATGGGCTTCCCCGGTGCCCCGGACGAGGACCTCTCGCTGAAGCGGGTCGCCAAGCTGGTGGGTGAGTGCGAGCTGGTGGGCATGCCGCTGATCGTCGAGTCGATTCCCGGCACGTGGTCGCGGGCGATCCCGTGGGACGCCGAGCACATCGCCAAGAGTGCCCGGATCTGCGTCGAGATCGGCGCCGATGCCATCAAGACCATGGCGCCGCCCGAGGTGGCCGACCTCGCCCAAGTGGTCGCCACCTGCGAGGTGCCGCTGTTCGTGCTCGGTGGTCCCAAGAAGGACACCGAGGACGAGGCGATCAAGTATGCCGCCGATGTCGTGAAGGCCGGGGCGTCGGGTATCGCATTCGGGCGTAACACCTGGGGCGCCAAGGATCCCACCGCGATGGTGCGCCGGTTGCACGCCGCGGTCCACGGGGGGTGACAGAAAGGACGCCGTGATGGTCTCGCAAATTCGTAGCCCGATCGATGCCTTCCGCGACGTGATGGCCACCGTCACCAGCGGGGTGGTGGTGCTCTCGTTCGTGGACGATGCCGGGGAGCTGCGCGGGATGACGATCTCGTCGCTCACCCCGGTGTCCCCCGACCCGCCGACCGTGCTCATGGTGATCGGAGGCAAGGCGTCGTGTCTCCCCGGCCTGGTCCCGGGAAGGGTGTTCGCCGCCAACGTGCTGGGCTCCAGCCAGTTCGCCGTTTCGGCGGCCTTCGCTTTCGGCGAGGCCGATCCGTTCCGCCTCAGTTCGTGGATCCGCACCGATGACGGACCGCCGGTACTCGACGAGGCACCCGCCTATCTCATCGGACGAGTGGACCG
Source organism: uncultured Acidimicrobiia bacterium (assembly GCA_964440905.1). Taxonomy (GTDB): domain Bacteria; phylum Actinomycetota; class Acidimicrobiia; order Spongiisociales; family UBA11373; genus UBA11373. The sequence continues at coordinate 6,707 of CAYTTU010000230.1, forward strand.
TCTGGTGCCCTACGCCGGCAATGTGGTGGTGCTGTGCGACGTGTTGGGCGGCGAGGTGCGGCGTGCCGACTCCCTGGCGTACTGGCGCAAGGCGTATCACCGGCTCACCCCGGTGGGGGAGGCGGGCAAGTGGTGAGCCCGGCGGGGCCGGGACGCCCCCGCTGGACCCATCTGGCGCTGCGGGTCGAGGATCTGGCGCGGTCCATCGTCTGGTACGAGCGCTACACCCCGCTGCGTTTGGTGCATCGCAACGCCGACGACTACGGCGTGGGCGCCTGGCTCGCCGACCCGGAAGATGCGGCCTGCCCGTTCGTACTCGTGCTGGCCGAGTTCCGCCCCGAGACCGACCCCTTTGCCGGTTCCCCGGCGGGAACCCTGGGCCCGTTCGCCCACATCGGGATCGAGTTGGTCACCCGAGAGGAGGTCGACCGGGTGGCGGCGCTGGCCGAGGCGGACGGGGTGCTGGCTCTGCCACCCACCGAGATGCCGGCTCCGATCGGGTACATCTGCTTCGTGGAGGATCCCGACGGCAACACCGTCGAGTTCTCCCACGGGCAGGGCACCTACCCGACCCTGGCGGCGGTCTGGGGCGAGTCATGACCCGCCGACCTTTCGCCCCGTTGGAGCGGGCCACCATCACCGACCGGGTGCGCGACGTGCTCCAGGTCCGGATCACCAGCGGCGAGCTGCAGCCGGGGCGCACTCTTCCTGCCGAGCGAGCGCTGGCCGATGAGTTCGGGGTGGCCCGCACCTCGGTGCGGGAGGCGATCCAGGGTCTGATCGCCCTGGGCTTGATCGAGCGGCGCGGCAACCGCTCCTACGTCGTCGAACAGGTGCCGGGCTCCGAGCTGCCCGCCTCCGACGGCGGCAAGCGCTCGCAGCGGTCCCTGGTGGAGGCGTGGCGGGTGCTCGAGGTGAGCCTCTTCGAGCTGGCCTGTGTGCGGGCCACCGCCCGAGAGCGGCGCGACACCGCCGATTTGGCCCACCGCGTACCACCAACGACGGTGGAGGAGTTCGCCGTGCTCGACCGTGAGTTCCACGGTGGCATTGCCGCCGCCTGCGGCAATCCGGCGTTGACCGAGGTGCACGGCCGGGTCATCGACAATCTGCTCGCCACCGAGGGGGCGGTGCAGTTGGTCATCGGAGCTGAGGGCGGTGCGGCGCCGGTGCGCGCCGCCATTCGCCGGGCCTGTGAGGAGCACCGTGCCGTGGCCGACGCCTACCTCGCCGGAGAGGTGGCGGCAATGCTGGATGCTGTGGATCGCCATCTCGGCCAGGTGGCCGATCGGGTGACCCGCAGCACCCGGCGGCTCATCCCCGGCGAGGGCCGCATGGGGCCTGCGGCGGGTCGAACGGTGGGCTTGTAACCTGGTTCGGGGTGGACAGGACGGGGAGGTGCGGTATACCTTGGGGGCTGGGAGTGGTCTGACCATCAGTCCAAAGCCGGGGAAGCTGACGAGAAGGACCTCCGGCAACGGGATTCCGGGGCCGGGGAGAGTGACACCGAGAACAGAGTGAGTTCCCACACGGGAGGTTCGAGAGACATGAAGACCCTAAGAGGGCGCCGCATTCTGGCGCTCACCGCCGTGCTGGCGGTGGTCATGGTGGCCTGCGGCGACGACGATGCTGCCACCACCACCACCACGACTGCAGCCACCACGACGACGGCGGCGGCGACCACAACCACCGGCGCCGGGACCACGACGACGGCAGGCACCGTGCACGCCGACTTCAACGGCGACGGCCAGGTGCTGATCGGTGTGGCCACCGACGGTCCGCGCGACGACGGCGCCTATTACCAGGAGCTGGTGGACAAGGTGATCGAGCTGTCCGAGGAGTTCGGATTCGCCGATCCGATCATCGTCGACCTGATTGACCCGGCCAACGCCGAGGCGGAGCTGCGCAACATCGCCGAACAAGGCGTGGACATCCTCGCCGTCGGCTCCAGCGCCATCGGTGAGCCGCTGGCGACGCTGCTGGCGGAGTACCCGGACATCTTCTGGTACTGCAACTGCGGTTCTGGCTATCCGGTCACTGAGGGGCTGCTGATCAGCCTCGACCGCGGCGCCGAGCTGTGGATCTCGGGCGGGTACGCCGCCGGGCTCCTGATGCAGGAAGTGGGCGGGACCACCGCGGCGTTCATCGGATGCTGCGACCTCGACTTCGAGCAGGAGTCGTACAACGCGTTCGTGTATGGCCTGCAGCTGGTCGATCCGTCGTTCAGTGCCACCTACACGCCGACGGGGAACTTCGCCTTCGACTTCAACAACACCGCCGGTGCCACCGAGGCATTCAATGCCGCTCTGGCGTCGGAGGTGTCGGTGGTGGTGCCGTTCCTGGGCGGGGCCCATGAGCCTGTGGTGCAACTGGCCAACGAGAACGACATCATCGTGATGAGCGCCGGCTCGTCGACCGCGTGTGAGCGCACCGACCTCTCCTATGCCTTTGAGGTCAAGTTCTCCACCGGCGACTATGTCGATCCGCTGTTCCGCGACATCTTCTCGGGTGCAGCCCTCGAGGGAACGGCCCGCAGGTTCATCGTCGGCATCGACGAGGAGGTCGGAGCCGAGTTCTGCGCCGATGCGACCGCCGAGCAGGTGGCCGCCCTCGCCGAGCTCAACGCGGCGATCGGTGCCGGTGAGTACGACGATGTGATCAATCAGATCGTGGCCGACGCCTACGGGTTCTAGAAGGTAACGCCGACACGTAGCGCACAGCGGGCACTCGCCACGGCGGGTGCCCGCTGTCGCTGAAAGAGGAACGTCGCATGGCGCCGACGCCCCAAACCGAAACCGCTTCCCCCGTGCTCGAGGTCCGGGGGATGACCAAGCGTTTCGGCAACGTGGTGGCCTGCGACGAGGTCGATCTGGTGCTGCACCGTGGCGAGATCCACGGGATCCTCGGTGAGAACGGTGCCGGCAAGTCGACGCTGATGCGGATGCTGATCGGCCTGGCGCTCCCCGACCGGGGGACGATCGAGATCGACGGCGAGCCGTGCACGATTCTCGATCCGCTGCACGCCGCCGAGCGGGGTATCGGAATGGTGCACCAGCACTACAGCCTGGTGGACGCCCTCACCGTGTGGGAGAACGTTGCCCTGGGAGAAAGGGGCGACCTCGATCCCGAGGCGACCAAGACCCGGATCCGGTCGATCAGCGCCCGCTACGGCCTCGACGTCGAGCCCGACCTCCGGGTGCGCGATCTCACCGCCGGACAGCGCCAGCGGGTGGAGATCGTCAAGTGCCTGCGCCATGAGCCGCGCATCCTGATCCTCGACGAGCCAACCTCGGTGCTCACCCCGGCCGAGTCGGAGCAGCTGTTTGCGGTGCTGCGCGAAGGCGTGCAACGCGAGGGATGGGCAGTGGCATTGGTGAGCCACAAACTCGACGAGATCCTTCAGGCCTCCGACCGCATCACCATCATGCGCGACGGCAAGGTGGTGCACCGGGTGCTGACTGCGGACGCTGACGCCCCCTCACTGGCCCGAGCAATGGTGGGGCGCGACGTCACACTGCGCGCCGGTATCGCTGCCATCGGCGCCACGAGTGTCCCGGCGGCGGCCGAGGGGGCGGCCGCTGCGGTGAGGGCGGAGCCGATCCTCGAGGTCTCCGCGGCCACGGTGCGGGCGGCCGACGGCGAGGTGCTGCTCAACGGACTCAGCCTCACGGTGTCCCCGGGTGAGATCGTCGGGGTGGCCGGGGTGGAGGGCAACGGCCAGGAACCGCTCAGCCGGGTGCTCTCCAGCCTGTTACGTCTCGATTCGGGGACGGTGCGGGTGGCCGGTGAGACGGTGCCCACCGGCGTGGCCGGGGCGATGAATCGCGCCGGGATCGCGGTGATTCCCGCCGACCGCCACGCCTCGGGATGCGTCATGGAGATGTCGGTGGCGGAGAACCTGGTGCTGTCGTCCATCGACCGTTACACCACCCGCGGCGTGCTCGACCACGACGCCATCCGCCGGCACGCCGCCGAGTTGATCGCCGAGTTCGGGATCCACGCCCCCGGGCCCGACATCCCCTTCGGGCTGCTCTCCGGGGGCAATCAGCAGCGGGCGGTGCTCGCCCGGGAGTTGTCCGTCGGTCCCAAGGTGTTGGTGGCGGCCCAACCCACCCGGGGCCTCGACGTCGGCGCCATCGAGTACATCGGCGACCGGCTGCAGCAGGCCGCCGCCTCGGGGATCGCGGTGCTGCTGATCTCCACCGACCTCGGCGAGATCGCCGCCCTGGCGCACCGCATCCTAGTGATCTATCGGGGCCGCATCGTGGGCGAGATGTCCCGTGCCGCCCTCGATATGGAGCGCCTCGGTCTCCTCATCGGTGGTTCCCTGGAAGGAGCGGCGTGACCGCAGCGACCGCGCCGATGCTGGTGCGCAGCCCGTGGCGGGACCGGGCCTCGATGACCCTGCTCTATGTGGCCAGCATCGGCGGGGCTCTGGCGCTCTCCGGGCTGCTGGTGGCCATGACCGGCAACTCGTGGCAGAAGGTGTTCGGCGCCCTGCTCGATGGTGCGGTGCTCGCCCCGGGGAGATGGGGCAGCACCCTCACCGTCGCCATGCCGATGTTGCTGGTGGCGCTGGGGACGGTGGTGGCGGTGCGCTCCGGTCTGTTCAACATCGGCCAGGAGGGCCAGCTGCTCCTCGGGGCGATGGGCATGGCCGTGGTGGGCACCAAGGTGAGCGGTCCCGGGGTGGGCCTGCTCATCGCCGGGATGATCATGGGGGCCATCTCTGGTGGCGCCTTTGCCGGGATCGCGGCGGCGATGCGGTTCAAGCGCGGCGTTCCCGAGGTGATCTCCACGCTGCTGCTGGTCTTCGTCGCCCTGCAGCTCACCGGGTATGCGGTGACCACCGATTGGTTCCTGCGCGACGTCGACCCCAACCGCCCGCAGCGCGCCCAGTCCAGCGCCGCCCTCCCCGAAGACGCCCATCTCCCCGATCTCGAGGTGTTCGGCAACACCTTCTCCCTGGGGGTCCTCATCGCCGTCGGCTTCGCCCTGGTGGTGGGGTTCGTGCTGGCCCGCACCGTGTGGGGGTTCCGCTTCCGGGTGCTGGGGCACAACCCGCAGGTGGCGCAGAAGATCGGCATCGCCGCCGCCCGCACCGGGACCCGGGCGCTGTTCGTGTCCGGGGCCCTGGCCGGTCTCGCCGGGGCGGTGATGCTCGCCTCCGGTTCCTCCTCGTACCGCTTCACCCCGGGGTTCTCCACCAATATCGGGTGGCAGGGACTTCTCGTCGCACTGCTCGCTCGCAGCCGTCCCATCGCCTGCATCCCGATGGCCTTCTTGTTCGCCGGTCTCCGGACCGGCTCCGGGTTCCTCGCCGCCACCGGGGTGGATCGCAAGATCGTCGACGTCACACAGGCCCTGCTGGTGCTGGCGCTGCTCATCCCGCCTGCAGTGGCATTCATGCGTGAGCGCCGCCGCGCCGTCGTCGCCGCCGAGGATCGGGTGTAGGCATGGGCGACTTCCTCGACGCGGTGCTCGACATCTTCGGGTCGGAGACCATGTACGGCAGCGCGGTCCGTCTCGGTGGCCTTCTCGCCTTTGCCGCCCTCGGCGAACTGGTGGCGGAGAAGGCGGGCACCATCAACATTTCGGTGGAGGGCTCGCTGCTCGCCGGGGCGTTCGGCGGCACCGTCGGTTACCACTACAGCGGGTCCACCGTGATCGGTCTCGCCGCCGGGGTCGGCGCCGGGATGCTCATCGCCCTCATCCAGGCCAACATGAGCCACCGCCTCACCGCCGACCAGTTCGTTGTCGGCCTCACCGCCAACGTTCTCGTCGTCGGCCTCGCCGGGTACATGAATGCGGTGATCGACCCGGTCGCCCGGCGCGCCGCTATCACCGAGATCCCGGGGCTCGTCGACATCCCCTTGATCGGACCGGCTCTCTTCGGCCAGACCTGGCCCACCTACCTGCTCTACCCACTGATCCCGCTCACCTGGTGGCTGCTGTATCGCACCCGGTGGGGCCTCGAGGTGCGCGCCGTGGGGGAGAACCCTCAGGCCAGCGACGTGTCCGGGATCGACGTCAACAGGCGCCGCCGCCAGGCGATCCTCTACGGCGGTCTGCTTGCCGGCCTCGGCGGCGCCTTCCTGGTGCTGGGCCAGGTGGGATCGTTCGACACCGCCGCCGTCGGCGGGCGCGGGTTCATAGCCATCGCTGCGGTGTACTTCGGAGGATGGACCCTGGGCGGCACTCTGCTCGGCTGCCTGGTGTTCGGCTTCGCTGACGCCTTCCGGCTCTCCGTGCCGGTGCTGGGGTATCAGTTCAACGCCCAGATGATGGCGGCGCTGCCCTATGTGCTCACCATCGTGGTGATGGTGGCCATCACCACGCAGATGCGGCAGCCCAAAGCCCTGGCCCAGCCGTTCATTCGCGGGTTGCGGTAAGAGCCAAGAACCGCTCCCCCCTTGTGGGGGAGCCGACGCGACGAAGTCGCATCGGTGGGGGGTATTGGTCGCCGCCAGCGTGATTCGCGTATCCTCCCGCAATGACCACCACTACTGCTCCCGTCATCACCACGCCGCTGGTCTCAAGGGTCAAGGTCGCCGCCGCAGGCCTGGTGGTCGGGTTCGCCCTGCTCACCGCGCTGATGGCGCAGATCGAGATTCCGCTGTGGTTCACCCCGGTACCGATCACGGGACAGACCTTTGCGGTGCTGCTCGCAGGGGCGGCGCTGGGGATGCGCCTCGGGGCGGCGTCACAATTGCTCTACGTCGCGCTCGGTGCGGTGGGTCTGCCGTTCTACTCGGGCGGCGGCGGAGGTTGGGAGATCGCCACCGGGGCGACCGGTGGCTACCTGGTCGGTTTCGTCATCGCCGCCGCCGTGGTCGGGGCGCTGGCGGAGCGTAAGCACGATCGTTCGGTGCTGACGGCAGTCCCGGCGTTCCTCACCGGCACCGTGATCATCTACCTGTTCGGGGTGGTCTGGCTGGCGCAGTTCCTCGACGTCGGTGCCACCGAGGCGATGGAACTCGGCCTCGTTCCGTTCGTGATCGGTGACCTGATCAAAGCCACGGTCGCCGCGTTACTCCTGCCCACGGCGTGGCGACTCGTGGGACGCAGAGACAATTCTGGCTGACAGCTGATAGCTGACAGCTTCTATCCCGCAATCCCCTTCGGCATGCGCAGCGGACCGCCGCGGCCGCCTCCCTTGCGGGGGATGAAGGCGCTGGCCATGGCGGCTTCGCCAAAGGCTTCGGCGCCTTCGCCGGCGGCGTAGCGGTACAGGGCGGTCTGGAAGATCCCGTTGAGGGCGGCGAGCACCAGGATCACCAGCAGGATCCAGGCGAACCCGATGGCGATGAGCACCACACCGGTGGCACCACCGGAATAGAACCCGTAACCGATGACCGGGAACGCGGGAAGGATGAGGAGGAACCCGATCAGCCCGAAGCCAACCTGGGCGGCCATGTTCTCCCCCCAGGTGCGCTTGAACATCTCGGCGGACCGCTTGAGCGCCTTGCCGACCCCGATGTCTTCGATCACCAGCACCGGAATGACGAGGAAGGTGACCAGCGACCAGGCGATGCCGGCGACGGCACCGATGAGTCGCCCGATCAGTCCGGCGCGTTCCTCGATGGCTCGCAGGATCACCGAGACGGTGGCCGAGATCAGCGCCCAAGGGAAGATGCGGTGCACTCGCACCATGGCGCCGCGGATGGCGCTGCCCACGCCGGGATCGCCGCCAGCCATGCGCTCGTTGGCGGCGTGGACCAGCGCAGCATTGAAGAAGATGGTGATGAAGGCCAGGGCGACGTACATGATCCCGAGCAGGACATAATCGCCGCCGGCGAGGTCACAGGAGGCGGCCCCGGTGGAGTCGCTGGTGCACTTGTCGAGCAGGGGCCAGACGAAGGTGAAGGCGGTGGCCAGGGTGGCGATCAGCGAGAGCAGCGGCAGGATCAACAGTTCCTTGTCCGCCTTGAGGATCCGCCATGAGGCCCCGGCAAGCTGAATCGAGCGTGAGATGCGTCCCATGGGCCGCAAAGGTAGACGGTCCCAGGAAGGGATGCCACCCCCAGGCCTCTTGTCCGGCCGGGCCGGTACGATCGGCGTGGCGATGGACCCCGACCCCCCCCAACCGGCAGCGACCCTGCCGCGCCCGCCCCGCTGGCCCTACGTGCTGGCGGCGTCGTTCCTGGTCGCCGGGCTGGCGGTCGTGCTGCTGTGGCCGGTAAAGCTGCCCTACTACGCCATCTCGCCAGGCCCGGTGGAGGATGTCGCCGACCTGATCACCGTCGGCGAAGCCACGGTCTACGACTCGGACGGCAAGTTCTACCTGCTCACCGTGGGGCTGCGCGAGGTGAACGCCTTCGAGTGGTTCGAGGCCCGGTTCCTCGACTCCCGGGTGGATCTGTTGGATCGGGAGGTGGTGCGCCCCCACGGGGTGAGCCAGGAGCAGGTGACCCGCACCAACCTCGAGGCGATGAACGAGTCGATCGACACCGCCATCTTCGTCGCCCTGGAGCGGGTCGGTTACGACGTCACCTTCGTCGGTGAGGGGGTGGAGGTGCTCCAGGTGGTGGAGGGCAGCCCGGCCTTCGGGGTGATCGAGGTGGGGGACCGCTTCCACACCATCGCCGGGGAACCAGTGACCCTCGCCGAGCAGGCCGGGGACATCATCCGCACCTACCTCATCGGCGACACCATCACCCTGGAAGGGACCCGGGCCGAGGAGCCGATCACCCTCGAGATCACTCTGGGGGCGCACCCCGACATCGAGGGGGCACCGATGGTGGGGGTGCTGTTCGACACCCTCAACCTCGACCTGAACCTGCCCATCGAGGTGTCGGTGGACGCGCGCAACATCGGCGGTCCCTCGGCGGGAATGACCTACGCCCTGACCATCATCGACATGCTCACCCCGGGTGACCTCACCAAGGGTCACGTCATCGCCGGAACCGGGACCATACGGTTCGACGAGACCGTCGGGGCGATCGGCGGAGTGCGGCAGAAGGTGTTCGCTGCCCGGGCCATCGGGGTGGAGATCATCTTCGTGCCGCAGGACAACTACGCCGACGCCCTCACCGCCGCCGGCGACGGGGTGGAGATCGTGCCGGTGACGACCCTGCAGGAGGCCCTCGATTACCTGGAAGCCCTGGAGACGGTCACCGCGACCGTCGCCGCACCCTGAAGACCGGACCGGCGCAACCACGCCAGGTATCGTGCCCGTAATGGGCGACGACGAACTCGGTCCCGAAGGCTTTGGCACGCGCGGCATCCCGTCGGCGAAGCGCGGCTATGACAAACGGGTCATCGACACCCTGGTCGCCGAGGCGGTGGAGCGCTGGGCGGAACTAAAGCGCCGCTACGACGCCCTCGAGACCGAGGTGAACAAGGCGGGGGGAATGGACCACCTGACCCGCGACCTCAAGGCGGTAGGTGAGGAGGTCAACAAGATCCTGGCGACGGCGCGCGAGGCGGCCGACGCCATGCGGGAACGAGCCCGGCAGGACGCCGCCGACATCGTGGCGGCCGCCGAGGCCCGGTCGGCCGCCCTCCATGCCTCCGGCGATGAGGATGCCTTGGCCGCCCGCCGCGACGCCTGGGAGACCGGAACCCATCTGCTGGACCTGGTCCGGGAGATGTCGGCGGCGATCGTCGCCGAGGCGGAGGACGATGCCCTGCTGGTGCGCGCCGAGGCGGAGCGTGAGTCGCATCGCCGCCTGGCGGTGACCCGCAAGGAGCAGGACGACATCCTCCGTAACGCCCGCTACGAACTGGATCGCCAGGTGTCGTCGGCCCGCGACCTGGCGGCGGAGATGCTGGAGGCGGTGCACACCGATGAGACCTCGCTCGGTACCGCACCGGATCACGACGTGCGCCGTCTCGAATTGCTCGCCGAGATCGAGAGACTGCGTACCACCCGCAGCATCGACGAGGTGGCAGTGCTTCCCGCCGAGCCGCCGCCGGTGCGCCGGCGCGACGGATCGTTCGATCGCGACCGCGACCACGACCCCGACCACGACGACTTCAGCGACTCGGTGGCCGCCGAGGTCGAATTGATGGGGGAGACCGGGCCGGCGGCGCCACCCCGGGGTTCGGCCCCGGTGCCGGCTTCGAGCGGTCGGCGCTCTGCCCGGTCCGATGCCGACGACGTCGGGACCCTGTTCGAAGCGCTTCGGGTCACCGCCGAGGTGGAGGTGGTGGAGCGGGAGGCGCCGGATCCGATCGGCTACCACGCCCGGGTGGTGATCCCGGCGGTCAACATCGGGGTGCGCGACCTGAAACGGCGCATCGTCGACCTCCAGGCGGCCGCCATCGAGGCACTGAAGACCAAGGGTTGGTCTCCCGACGCCCGCAGCATCCTCGCCGAGATCACCCCCTCCCTGGAGCACGCCATCCAGCGCGCCGGCAACGGCGGGGTCGACGCCGCCCGCGCTCTGGCCGGGGTAGAGGTGGACGCACCGTCGGGAAGTGACCGGGCCCGCCGCCTCATGGCGATGATGTCCCAGGAGCTCACCTCACAGCTACGCACCGCAGTGGGCGGCGAAGGTGGCGCCGACGCCTCCGCCACCCGCCTCGGCAAGGTGTTCCGGTCGTGGCGCACCGACGAGTGCGAGCGCTGGGTGCGGGCCATCGTCGATGCCGCCTATCACGACGAGCTCCTCGCCGCATTGGTCGAGGGCGGCTACCGGGAGGTGCGCGGCGTCACCGAGGGTCATCCCTGCTCCGACTGCCCGGCCGCCACCGGTGCGGTGTGGGACCCCTCTGGCGACCCCCCCGACGGCACCCGGATCCCCCCGGCACACCTGGGGTGTGGGTGCACACTGGCGCCGGGTTGAGAAGCCGCCAGCCACCAGCCCCCAGCCAGATGTCCACGCGATACCTCAGGCCGCGCTCTGGCTGGAGGCTGGAAGCTGGTAGCTGGTAGCTCGCCCCGCCCGGCCTAACGCGTTCCGGCCGTACACTGCAGCACAATGATCGAACGCGACCCCTCCC
>CAYTTU010000231.1:0-2918 GCA_964440905.1 uncultured Acidimicrobiia bacterium
CGGCCCCGGGGGTGTGTACAATCTCTTTCCGGCGGGGCGTTCCCGGCGGTTCCACCGCCTGCTTCCCGCCCCAACCGGAGTCCTGCAGTGCCCATCATCCATACCGAGAACACGGTCGCGGCGCCCACATCGCGTCGCTCCATCTCGGTAGATGGCGCCCTGCGGCCCGGGAAGTCATCGCAGTTCGACAGTCGCCCGCGTTCGCGGGCGCCGAAGGGATTTCCCCATGGGATTGTTTCGTCGCAAGAGCGCCCAGGTGATCCGGCGCGGGACCGGAGACACCGCAGTCGAGGAGCGCAAGACAAAGCGCCTCGGCGGTAGCACCGTCGAGATCCGGCGGGTCACCGAGGTGGTGGCCGAGCCGGAAAGGCAGAAGGGACGGGAGCGGCGCCGCGCCGACACCACCAGGCGCGGTCCCCGGGTCACCCGGAGCCGGGGTTCCTCCCGCCCCATCCCCGAGTACGTCCCCCCGCCGCCGAGCACCGAGCGCAAGCAGATGCTGGTGCGGCGCACCCCCCACCAGACTCAGATCGTGGTCCTCGAGGGAGCTCTGCTCGTCGAGCACTTCGTGACCCGCTCCGACAAGCCGTCGCTGACCAACAACATCTACCTGGGCAAGGTACGCAATGTGCTCCCTGGGATGGAGGCGGCCTTTATCGACTTCGGCGAGCCCAAGAACGGTGTGCTCTACGCCGGTGACGTCGCCGGGAACGGCAACGGCAGCGGCAACGGACAGAAGAAGCAACGCATCGAGAAGGCGCTCAAGACCGGCGACGAGATCCTGGTGCAGGTTGAGAAGGACGCCATGGGTCACAAGGGCGCCCGCCTCACCAACATGGTCAACCTCTCCGGTCGCTATGTGGTGCTCGACCCCAAGGTCGACAAGCCGTCGGTGAGCCGCCGGCTGTCGGACTCCGAGCGTGATCGCCTCAAGGAGATCGCCCGCCAGCTCACCGCCGAGTTCGACCTGGGCGGGTTCGGGATGATCGTGCGCACTGCCGCTGAGGGCGCCACCAAGGACGAGATCGCCACCGACATCGAGCGACTGCTCGGGGTGTGGGGCGACATCCAGGACTCGGTCCCCAAGGGCGGCGCTCCCAAGATGATCTACGAGGAGCCCAACCTGGTGATCCGGGTGATCCGGGAGAACTTCACCAAGGACTTCCGCCGCCTGCTCATCGACGACAAGGCGGTCCTCGCCGAGGTAGTCGCCTATCTGGAGGCCACCGATCCCGACCTGGTGACCCGTGTGGCGCTCTATGACGAGGAGCTCCCGATCTTCGAACGGTTCCACGTCGAGGACCAGCTGCGCAAGGCCCTCGACCGCAAGGTTTGGCTGCCCTCCGGGGGCCACATCGTGGTGGATCGCACCGAGGCCCTGACCGTCATCGACGTCAACACCGGCCGCTTTGTGGGCCACTCCAACCTCGAGGAGACCGTCCTGCAGAACAACCTGGAGGCGGCGGCCGAGATCGCCCACCAGCTGCGGCTGCGCGACATCGGGGGGATCATCGTGATCGACTTCATCGATATGGAGATCACCAAGAACCGGGACGCCGTCCTGCAGAAGCTGCGGGAGGAGCTGGCCCGGGACAAGACCCGCACCCAGGTGTTCGAGGTCTCCAACCTCGGCCTGGTGGAGATGACCCGAAAGAACGAGTCTGAGGGGCTCCTGGAGTCCTTCAGCCACGTCTGCCCGACCTGTGCCGGGCGGGGGGTGGTGCTCTTCGAGGACTCCGCCACCACCGGGGTGGCCATGCCCGCCAGTGGGGGAGAGGCCTGACCGGAGAGTTTCCCCGACCCGCTATCATCGTCCCCGTTCCCCGTCCCGAGGTCTATTGAGTCATGTACGCCATCATCCGCACCGGCGGTAAGCAGGCCAAGGTCCGTGAAGGCGACGTCATCGACGTCGAGCGGATCAACGCCGACGGTGAGATCACCTTTACCCCGCTTCTGCTCGTCGACGCCAAGGGCAAGATCACCTCGGGTCGCGACGACCTGAAGAACGCCAAGGTGACCGCCCGGGTGGTCGGGGAGTCCGCCGGCGACAAGATCGACATGTTCAAGTACAAGAACAAGACCGGATATCGTCGCCGCGGCGGTCACCGGCAGAAGTACACCACCATCGAGGTGACCAAGATCGAGGGCCCGAAGAAGGCCGCGGCCAAGAAGGCGGCCGAGGCCGCACCGGACGAGGAGGGCTGAGATGTCCAAGACCAAGGGCGGCGGTTCCACCAAGAACGGTCGCGAGTCCCATGCCAAGCGACTCGGCACCAAGGCATTCGACGGCCAGACCGTGACCGCCGGTTCGATCATCGTCCGCCAGCGGGGCACCAAGGTGCACCCCGGCGAAAACGTCGGCAAGGGCGGGGACGACACCCTGTTCGCCACCGCCACCGGGAAGATCGCCTACGGCACCCGGCGCGGGCGCCGCGAGGTCAGCGTCCGCACCGAGGGCTGACCCCCTCGGCTCGGCTCGGGCCGTGTTCGTAGACGAGGTCCGGGTCCATCTCCGTTCCGGAGACGGTGGCGCCGGCAACACCGCATTCGTCAAGAACCGGGGCCGTCCCCGCGGTAAGCCGCTCGGGGGTTCCGGGGGCGCCGGTGGCGATGTGATCGTCGTCGCCGAGGCCGGGGCTTCAACCCTGCTCGACTACCAGCGTCGCCCCCATCGCCAGGCTGGTGCCGGCACCCACGGCAAGGGCGATCTGCAACACGGCAAGCGGGGCGAGGACCTGCTCCTCCCGGTGCCACCGGGAACCATCGTGCGCAGCGCTGATGGCACCATGCTCGCCGACCTCGCCGTCTCCGGGCAGCGGGTGACCGTTCTGCGGGGAGGACGCGGCGGGATGGGCAATGCCGCCCTCGCCGGACCGCGCAAGCTCGCACCGCACTACTCCGAGCAGGGCGAGTACGGC
>CAYTTU010000232.1:0-7094 GCA_964440905.1 uncultured Acidimicrobiia bacterium
GGTCGGCGAGCATGTCGCGCAGCGTCTCCATGTCGGGCTTGTTGAATTTGGCGATGAAGAACGCCGACCGGCGCTTGCTGACGGCGGCACGCAACTTGGTGCCGAACACATGACCCATCGGGCCGAGGACTCCACCCATCGGTCCACCCACCAGCACCACGGTCGCCCGCGGTGTCAGCACCCGACTCAGCTGTCGCCAGGGCCGGTTGCCGGCGATGTCGATGACCAGGTCGAAGCGGGTGCCGATCCGGGTGAAATCGTCCCGGGTGTAGTCGACCACTGCATCGGCTCCCGAGGCGCGGGCCGCCTCGATCCCGCGGGGACCGCATACCGCGGTCACTTCGGCGCCGAACGCTTTGGCGATCTGGACCGCAAAGGTGCCGACACCGCCGGAGGCGCCGTTGATCAGGATCCGCTGCCCGGCCTGGACCTTCCCGTGATCCCGCAGCGCCTGCAATGCGGTCAGCCCGGCAACCGGCACCGCCGCCGCCTGGTCGTGACCGATCCCGGAGGGCTTGAGCACGATCGACCGGTCGTAGCGGGCAGCAACGTATTCGGCCAGGGCTCCGTCACGTCCCCCGAACACCGCCTCACCGGGATGGAACCCGGTGACGTTCTTGCCCACGGCTTCGACCACACCCGAATAGTCCGTGCCGAGGCGCTCGGTCCTGGGCCGGACAAATCCCATCATGGGCCGACCCAGCAGGGGTCGCCCCACCATGCCATACCAATCGGCGCGGTTCAGCCCGATGGCGTGGATCCGCACCAATACCTGGTCGTCGTCGGGAACCGGCCGGGGGACGGTTGCGATCTCGAGGACCTCGGGTGGGCCGAAGCGCTTGCGAACGATCGCCTTCATAGTGGGCTGTTCGGTCATCGGTCTTCCCTTACCTTGTAAGTGTGGCGCGAGGTACAGTAACATACGCCGTAAGCATGTCAAGCAGGTCCAAGGGGCGCCGCGGAGTTCTCACCAGACAGCGGGTGGTGGCCGCGGCGATCGAGATCGCCGACCTCGAGGGGGTGGGGCGACTCACGATGCGTCGCCTCGGAACCCAGCTCGGGGTTGAGGCGATGTCGTTGTACAACCACGTCGCCAACAAGGACGACCTGATCGCGGCCATGCTCGACGCGGTGGTCGGTGAGTATCGCCTCCCGTCCCGCCGGGCGGATTGGAAGTCGACACTGCGGTCTGCTGCGGTCTCGGCCAACAAGGTCCTTGTCCGCCACCCCTGGGCTCCGGCACTGCTCCTCACCTTCAGCGCCATGCCCGGCGCCCACTGGATGCGGTGGTCGGACTCCCTGTTGGCGACATTGCGGGCCGCCGGGTTCTCCCCCGAGATGACCCACCACGCCTACCACGCCATCGACGGGCACATCGACGGCTATTCGATGCGTCAGGTCAACTTCCAACCCTATGTCGCCGACCTCGACCAGTTCGCCACCGACTTCCTCGCCGGTTTCGACCAGGTGGGGCACCCCTACCTGGTGGAGCACATCCAGGGTCATCTGCGCAACGAATACAAGGCAAAGACCGGGTTCGAGTTCGGACTGGACCTCGTCCTCGATGGGCTGGAGCGGATCCTCAACGAGCGATGAGTGGTTCGTGGCAGCAATACCCCCCACCGACCGGACTCCGTCCGGTCGGCTCCCCCACAAGGGGGGAGCCGTGTGTGGCTCACCGATCGGACTTCGTCCGATCGGCTCCCCCACAAGGGGGGAGCGGTTCTAGGCACCCCATCCGGCTACAATTAGTAGTGACAGCCGCGCATCGGGCGTTGATCTGATGCGGCTCCTGCCGCGACACTCCTCGTGACGCTCTGCATTTTCGACCAGGAAAGGGAGTCCGCCATGGCATCCGCAAAATCCTCGGCTCCGCGGATCGTGGACGGCAACCGCCAGCGCTGTCTCGTCTGCGGGCACCCCCGCAAGGAGCATCGCGGCGCCGACTGCAGCGTCCCCAAGTGCCCCTGCGTTGACTACACGCAGCGCGGCATCAGGGCCAACGCCGAGGCGGGTTGACCACCCCTCCCCCGGCGGCCACCGACGAGGACCGCCGGCGTGACGACGGCCGGGCAGCCGAAGAAATCCGCCTGGCCGACAACGCCGCCGCCGAACAACGTCGAATCGATGAGCACACCGCGGCCGAGCAGCAGCGCAAGATCGATCACGCCGCCGAAGAACAGCAGCGCCGCGACCGCCCCTAGGTGGTTCAGTCGATCGACGGGTTCTCCCGCCCCCGCAACCCTCGCTCCCGGGTCGTATCCTCCACCCCAACCTGGGAGGGAAGGGAATGGCCGACACCGCCAATGCTGCTCTGCTCGTGATCCGGATCGCCGTCGGGATCGTGTTTCTGGCCCACGGGGTCAAGCACTTCCGCAACCGCAACAAGACGATGCGCTGGACCGCCAGCATCGGTTTCAAGAGCCCGGGAATCCAGTGGCTCTTCATGTCATTTGCCGAGATCGGAGTGGGGCTCTCTCTGGCCTTGGGGTTGCTCACCTCGGTGGGAGCGGCAGGTGTGGTCTCGCTGATGGTGGTCGCCTTCGTCACCGTGCACCGCAAGGCGGGTTTTTGGATCACCGCCCGTCCCGATGAGGGCTGGGAATACGCCATGACCCTCGTAGCCGCCGCGGTGGCGCTGGCCATGCTCGGCCCCGGGGAATGGGCGCTCGATCACACCCTGGAGATCGCGGGCGACCTCGACGGCACGGTCGGATTGGCGATCGCCGGACTTGGGGTGCTCGCCGCCCTCGGTCAACTGGCCGCGTTCTACCGGCCCGGGGCGGTCCGTTCAGCCGACAGCTGACAGCTCAAGCCTCGAAGCTCCTCTGGTCAGTCGACCCCGGCTGGGATCGGCGGGGCCTCTCCGACACCGGGCATCTCGGCGTGGGCGCCCACGTGTGCGGTGTCGCGCAGCGGCAACTCGGGGATGAACACCACGACGATCAGACCGACCACGGCGATCGGCACCGCCCACAGGAACACCGCCGACACCGACCGGGAGACCGCATCCACTACCGCCGCCTGGACAGCAGGATCCAGCGACCGGATCTGCTCAGGACTCCCCAGCAGTGACGCCGGGTCCAGGTTGCCCGAACCGGAGGGGAGCAGCCGCGGCAACCAATGGAGGAGGCGGGCGCTGAGGATGGCCCCGAAAACCGCGGTGCCGAAGGCGCCGCCCAGGGAGCGGAAGAAGGTGTTGGTCGAAGTCGCCACTCCGAGGTCGCGATGCTCCACCGCGTTCTGCACCGCGATGATCAGCACCTGCATCACCAGCCCAATACCGACACCGAGCAACAACATGTACAGCGATGACACCGGGCGGCTGGTGGAGGCGTCCATGGTGGAGAGCAGCAACAGCGCCACCACGGTGAGGCTCATCCCCGCCACCGGGTAACGCTTGTAGCGACCGGAGCGGGAGATGAGCCGTCCGGAGAGAATCGACGAGGACAGCATTCCCGCCATGAGCGGAAGGATCAGCAGGCCGGAGTTGGTGGCTGTGGCCCCGGTGACCACCTGGAGGAACAGCGGAAGAAACACGATGCCGCCGAACATCGCCAGGCCGAGCACGAACCCGGCCAGCCCGGTGAGGCTGTAGGTGCGATTGCGGAACAGCCGCAGCGGAAGGATCGGCTCGGCGGCGCGGTGCTCCCTCCGCAGGAACACCCCGGTGAGCACCACTCCGAGCAGCGCCAGTCCGACGATCTGCGCCGATCCCCAGGCGAATTCCGAACCACCGAGCACGGTCACCAGCAGCAACGACGAGACCGCCACCACCAGCACGACGGCACCGGGATAGTCCACCCGGTGCGGCCGGCGCACGAAAGGAAGGTTGAGGGCGGTGGTGGTGACGATCAGCGCGATGATCCCGATGGGTAGGTTGATGTAAAACACCCAACGCCAGGAGAGGTGGTCGGTGAAGAAGCCCCCGACCAGCGGGCCCGCTACCGAAGACAGGGCGAACACCGAACCCACGTAACCCTGATACCTGCCTCGCTCGCGCGGCGACAGGATGTCGCCGATGATGGTGAGCGCCATCACGATAAGCCCTCCAGCGCCGAGACCCTGGATGGCGCGGAAGGCGATGAGCTGGCCCATTGACTGCGCTGCTCCCGCCAGCACCGAACCGACCAGGAAGATCACGATCGCCACCTGGAACACGATGCGCCGTCCGTAAAGATCGCTGACCTTGCCGTAGAGCGGACTCGACGCGGTCGAGGTGAGCAGATAGGCGGTGACCACCCAGGAGAGATGGTCGAGGCCGCCCAGTTCACCCACGATGGTGGGCAGCGCCGTGGAGACCACCGTCTGGTCCAGGGCCGCGAGGAACAGACCAAGCATCAGGCCGCTGAACACCACCAGCACCTGGCGGTGACTGAGCTTGTTGGGTGCGGTCACGGATCCTTCTGGATGCCCGTCGGACGACCGGGCGCCACGAAGAGCGACGCTACCGCAATTCCCGTCGCATCACGATTCGGGGTTTTCCCCCGGTCCGTGCGGTGGTGTCGGCCACCTTGGTGAATCCGGCGCGCCGGAACATGGACTCGGTGCCGGTATAGGCGAAGGCGGTGCTGATCCGCTCCCCAGCAGTGGCGGCGGGATAGCCCTCGACCACCGCTGCCCCGCGGCTGCGGGCGTACTCCACCGCACCCTCCAAGAGGGCCGCGGCAACCCCCTGGCGGCGATGCCCGGGAAGCACCACGAAGCACACGATGCTCCACACCCCATCGCCTTCCAGCAACGGGATGGTGCGCGATCGCTGCAGCCGGCCCATCTCCTCTCGTGGCCCCAGGGCGCACCACCCCACCGGCTTCGCATCGCGGTAGGCCAGGACGCCGGGGGCATCGGGGGCTTCCGTCAGGCGGCGCATGGCCTGGCGCCGCGCGAGGCCCTTGACACGGTTGAACTCACCTGAGGAGAGCCGGAAGTAGAGACACCAGCACGCCGGGGCATCTTCCTCCCCCGGGCCAAGCAGGGCGGACACATCGTCGAACCGATCCGCGGTGGCGGGATGGATCTCCAGGTGCACCCGTCGAGGCTACCGAATCTCGTCACACCAACCCCCTACTCTCGCCGGCGTGACGATCTCACTGCTCTTTGTCGACGATCTGCCGGTGGAGGTGATCCGCAAACGGGTCAAGCACCTCAATCTGAGCGTTCTCGGTGCCGACCACGTGCGGGTGTCCGCCCCGTGGCGGGTGCCCGACGCCGAGATCGCCGGGTTCGTCGGGGCGCGGCGCGACTGGATCGAGCGCCACCGCGACCGGCTGCGTCGGTCTGCGCCGGCGCCGATCGAGAACGGCGCCACCCAGCGGGTCTGGGGACGGCCGATCCCGATGCGCCTGGTGACCGGACGGACCCGGGTGTGGCTCGATGCGGGCGGCACCCTCATGGTGCGCTCCCCGGCGGGGACGGATCGCGCCGACCGCCGCCGGATGGTGGACCGCTGGCTGCGGCGCCAGGTCGCCGCCGCCCTCCCCGACCTCGAACTCCAGTGGTCGGAGGCGCTCGGGGTGACGGTGGCCACTTGGACCGTTCGCCGGATGAGCAGTCGCTGGGGGTCGTGCAACCCTGAAACCGGCCGGGTCACCCTGAACCTGGAACTGGCAGCAGAGCCCCCGGAACTGCTCGAGTACATCGTGGTGCACGAGATGGCCCACCTCCGTGAGCCCGGCCACGGCCGCCGCTTCCAGCGCCTCATGGACCGCCACCTTCCCGACTGGCGCCACCTCCGGCGCCGACTCAACCGTTTGGTCCCCACCGACGACGCCAGCTGACCGGCTGGGGCGCCACTCCGATCGCCTAGCGTGACCCGCTCACGGAGAGGGAGAGTGGGCGATGGCGGAGGGCGGCCTCGAGGGCTCGCGGATACTCGTCACCGGGGCGGGGCTGGTCGGCTCCCGCCTGGTGCGCTCACTGGCGGCCGCCGGCGCCAAGGAGATCCGGGTGCTCGACTCCTCTACCGAACGACTCCGATCGCTCGGTGAATGGGCCGAGACCCTCCCCGGCGACATCACCGATCCCGAGCTAGCCGCCCGCGCCGCCGCCGACGCCGACCTGGTGTTCCACACCGCGGCCATCCTCGAAGGCAACGATGTCGCCGCCTATCACCGGGTCAATCTCAACGGCACCGAGGTGATCGCCACCGCCGCGGCGCGCTCCGGTGGGGTGCGGCGGTTCGTGCAGCTCTCCTCGGTGGCCGTCTACGGCTACGCCCACGGCGACATTACCGAGGAGCACCCGATCGATCCCAAGCCCGAGGCCTACTCCCGCTCCAAGGCCGCCGGTGAGATTGCGGCTTTTCGGATCGGCGCCGCCGCCGGGATGCCGGTCAGCGCGGTCCGCCCCGCCGGGGTGTTCGGCCCGGGTAGCCGCTACTTCTCCGGCACATTCATGAAGCGGGCCATGAAGCGGCCCATCCGCATGGTGGGCAACGGGCGCGGTTCGCAGCCGGTGATCTTCGTGGACGACCTGGTGGACATGCTTCTCACCCTGGGAACCCACCCCGCTGCGGCGGGACAGGTGTTCAATTGCGCCATCGATCCGTCACCAACGGTGCGCCAGTATCTCCACGCCTACGGGCGCCTGGTGGGCAACGAGACCTGGATGGGGATCCCCACTGCTTTGGTGGCGACGGTGGGGTCGGTGATCGTGCCCTTCTCCAAGAGGGAAACCTACGGACGGCACCTGCCGCGCAACATGCGGATGATCGACCGGACGATCAACTACAAGATGGACAAGGCCCGCAGGCTGCTGGGGTGGTCGCCGCGCCACGATGTCACCGCCGGGGTCGAAGCCACCGTGCCCTGGCTGCAGGAGCAGGGCATCCTCCCCTAAGGGGGTAAGCGCGCCACCCCGCGCTCAGCCGATGCCGAGCCCCGGGGCCGCGGCGGCAAACACCGCGGCGGCGAACTCCCCAACCACTTCGAAGCCGTTCCCCCCGACGACGGCGGCATAGGGGAGGCAGGCCCCGGTCCAGCCGGCGGTGTTCCATACCGCTCCGCGGGGCAAGGGACGTTCCACGAGTTCAGGGTCGAATGGCCATGGGCTCGAATAGAAGTAGGGATCGTCTCCCGGGTAGAAGCCAAGGTTGA
>CAYTTU010000233.1:0-3804 GCA_964440905.1 uncultured Acidimicrobiia bacterium
TCGCCTTCGCTGCCCGGGGCTCCGAGTTCGCCTGGCAGGAGGCGGGACCGGGGCTGCGGGCATGGATCAGGGCCGCCCTGACGGCGACGGGCGTCACTGTCGTCGCCGCGGGCTGGGTGGCGACAGGACTCCTTGGTGTCGACATCCCTTGGATCGGTGCCGGACTGGCCCTCTACGCCGCGGTGCTGCTCGTCGGTGGCAGGCGGATCGTCGGCGAGGGCGAGCTGGCCATCGGCGGCCTCCGGCTCGTTGGCGCGGCGGGGATGGTCGCTGCCGTGTTCGACCCGTGGGCTGCGGTGGCGACGTGGGGCTCGGCCGCCCTGGCGCTGGCCGTCACCGAGCCGAGCGAAGCGTGGAGACAGGCGTGGTCCCGGGTGATGGACGTGGCCGAGACGGCGCCGGAGCGAGCCGGAGTTCTAGCCGCAGTCGTGGCGGTGGCTCTGAGCGGCGGGGTCCGGCTGGGATGGCCGGACGGGGCCGCCTGGATCGTGCTCGCGGTCGCCCTGGTCATGGCCTCGGCTCGCTGGCTCCCGGCCCGGGCGGGGGCGGTGCGTGAGGTGTCGTCGCTCGCCCCCTTCTTCGCATTGGTCGGAGCAGCGATCGCCGGCTATCGATGGCTCGAGTTGGGAACCCTCGATCGCCCCGGCTTCGGCGTGTACCTCATCGCCGTCGGCCTGGTCGTGGCGGTGTCGGCGATCGACCGGCTGGTTCGCCTCCCCCTGGTGGTGGCTGCCCTGGTTCCGGGCACGGCGCTGGCCCTCCGGTACTACGACTTCCGGGGTTCCATCATCGACGCTTCGGTGGCCGCCCTCGCCGGGACCGGCCTGCTGGTAGCGGCCGCTTTCGTGGTGAGCAGGCCCCTCGCGGTGGAGGCGGCGATCCTGGCTCATCTCCTGCTGTGGAGCGCCCCGGTGGTCGGGTCCCCGAGCGACTCCGGGCTCATGATCGGGTTGTTCGCGGTGGCGGTGACCCATCTCGCAGCGGCCGTGGCGGTCGACCGGGGATGGACGAAGACGTCTCTGGCGGGCCCGCTGTCACCGATGGCGTCGGCGCTGGCCCACGCGGTGGTCGGGGCGGTCACCCTTCCCGCGGTGGCGGTGCTGGCGGCGCGCCAGCTCCCGTGGTTCGCCTCCGAACGTCCCCGTAGTGCCTTGGTCATGATCGCCGCGGCGTGGACGTACTCGGCCGCAGTCACCGCCCTGAGGCAGGAGCCGCTGCGCCGCCTGATGACGCTGTCGTCGCACGTCCTGGGGCTGCTCGCCGTAGCCGTGGCCGTCCCCTCCCAGGCGGCACTGCTGGTCACCACCTGGTCGGCCGCTCTCGGCTTCGCCTGGCACGCCGTCCGGGTGCGCAGCCCGATGCAGTCGCTCCCCGCCTGGGTGCTGGCGCTGGCGGCGTCGATGATCACAGCCGCCCGCCTCGGGGTGTCCCGCGCCGACATCCACGACCCGCTGTTCGCGGGTGGAGTGGTGTTGATCGCCCTGGGTGCCGCGGCCCACCGCCGCGGCGACGAGCTGCGGGCATGGGGACTTCCTCCCCTCAGCCTCGGGCTGCTCGTCATGCCCGCGGCCCTCGCCTTCGTGATCGCCGACCAGACGCGGATCGGTCTATTCGCCATCGCCGCGGCCGTGGTCTACGCAGCGCTGATCTGGGTGCTCCGCACTGGGAGTTTCGCTCCGCTGGTGGCGGGCATGGCGGCGGTGGCCTACGCCGACCTGGTCCCCGGCCGGGCATCACCGTTCGACCATCCGATCATGTGGCTGCCCTTGGCGGTGGCGCTATTCACCGTCGCGGCACTCCAGCCGACACGAGAGCGCAGCCACTGGCTCGCCCCGGTAGTCCCCGGTCTGGTGGTGTCCTGGCTTGCGGTGCTCGTCCTCGCCGGAGCCATCGCTATCGACATCGGCGATCTCGACCTGGTGTTGCTGGGCGCTGCCGGGCTGGTCGCCGCGTCGGCGCTGCGGTGGCGGGACATCAGGGTGGGTTACGCCGCCCTGGCCCTGGTGGGCTTCGCCGGGCTCGCCGCTGGTTCGGGCTGGCTCGCACTGGCCTTGACCTTCGACGCCGCCATCGTGGGGGCGCATGCCACCTGGCGGGGCGACGGCTTCGCCCGCTATGCCCTGGCCCCCCTGGCGGCCGTTCTAGGTGCCGGCGCCTTCAGCGCGCTGGGGGTGTGGCGGCAGTGGTCGGCAGAGGAAGCCTTGGTGGCCACCGCCGCCGGCGCCCTCGTCGCCGGTGTCGTCGCCGTGATGCTCTCCTCACTCCCGGTGAGCCACCGTCTCGTTCTCTGGGAGGGATCGGCCCACGGACTCGCCCAGGTGGGGGTGCTCGCCTTCGCCGCCATCGGATTCGCCTCCCTCAACGCCCCCGACGAGTCCGGCCCGGCGGCGGCGGCGCTCGCCTATGAGGCCGCACTGTTGGGTGTGCTCGCCACGGTCCGCCGAATCCCCGCCGGTGCCTGGGCGTCGACGGCCTTCGGCGCAGCGGCCTTCACCGCCCTCGGCATCTGGAGGCAGTGGTCGGTCGCCGAGGCGCTCTCTGCTACCGCGGCGGTGGCGGTGGTGGCCGGTTCGATAGCCCTCGTCGTCCCGTGGTCCCGGATGGGGGAACGCCTCTCCATGTGGCAGGGCCCGGCGCACGGTTTCGCCCAGGCCGGCGCCGTCGGGTTCATCGGGATCGGACTCGATGCCCTCCCCGCCCCCGATCGCTCCGGTGCGATCGCCGCCTTCCTCGGCTTCGAGGCGGTGATGTCCGGGGTGGTCTCCACCGTGCGCCGCTTGCCGCAGGGCACTTGGGCGTCGGCAGCCTTGGCCGCCGCAGCCCTGTGGTCGGCGACCCAGTGGCAGATCCTCAGCCCGTGGGAGGTGATCGGCGCCGTCGGCGTGGTGTCCGCGCTGGCCGCCGGCTACGCCGTGGCCTCTACCTACCTGCATGGGGGAACCCGGGCGGCCCTGTGGCGCTACCCCGCCCTGGCCGGCTCGCACCTCGGCGGCGTCGTGATCGTCGCCGAGGCGTTCCAGTCGTTCGGCCCCAACACCGCCTGGGCGGTCACCGCTCTCGTTCTCGCCGCCGAGGCGGTCCTTCTGGCGCTGCTCGCCCCCCGCCTGCCCGAGGAGTACCGGCTGCGAACCGCCTCCTCGGTGAGCGCCTGCGTCGCCGCCATCGCCGGCATCGGGGCGATCGGCGACGAGGGTGTGTCCGCGGGCCTGCTGGTCGCCCTCGGGGCGGTCGGTGCGCTCATGATGGTCGTCGGCTCCCAGCCCGCCTCCCGGCTCGCCACGTGGGGTGAGCCGTCGCTGGTGGGAGGCTGGGTGCTCGCGGTGGCGGTCCCAGCAATGGCCGCCGGTGCCACCGACTCGGACCTGGCGCTAGTGAGCGTGCTCGTGATCGGCGGAGCGGGCATCGTCCTCGGCGCCATCGTTTCGGCACGCTGGCGGGCCTCCTATCTCGGCATGATGATGTGGGCCGCAGCCGTCTTCGTGTGGCTGGGCGGCACCGAGATCACCGACCCCAATGTGGTGATCGCCCCGGTGGCCGGGGTCGTCCTCGGCGTAGTCGCGTTGGAGCGCCTGCGGGCGCGCCTGCTGGGCCAGCCGCTCTCCGCGGACCTCTCCTACGTGATGTCCTTCTTCGAGGTCGCGGCGATGGTGACGGCGCTGGCCACCGCAGGTTGGTACGCCTACGCCGGGAACTCCTTGGGCCACCTCGTCCTGCTCCTCACCGAGGCCGCGGTGCTGGTGGCATGGGCACTCGTCACCCGGGTGCGGCGGCGACTGGCGGTCGGGGCGCTCGGGCTGGTGGCGG
>CAYTTU010000234.1:0-3034 GCA_964440905.1 uncultured Acidimicrobiia bacterium
AGAGGTGCGGGACGGTACCAACCGGTTGCTCGCCGCCAAGGGATCGCGCACCGTGGACTGGTTCCATCGCGAGCTGGGCAAGATCGTGTGGGACGAATGCGGTATGGCCCGCAGCGACGCCGGGCTCCGCAAGGCGATGGCAGAGATCCCGGCCTTGGAGGAGGAGTTCCACCGCGACGTGCGCATCCTGGGTTCGGCCGAGGACGTCAACCAGGCTCTGGAGCGTGCCGGGCGGGTGGCCGACTTCTTCGAGCTGGCCAGGCTGATGTGCCGTGACGCTCTCGACCGTGAGGAGTCCTGCGGTGGGCACTTCCGGGTGGAGCATCAGAGCGACGACGGCGAGGCGAAGCGCAACGACGCCGACTACGCCTACGTCGCCGCCTGGGGCTACGGGGGACCGGGCGGGGAGCCGGGACTGGTCAAGGAGCAACTGGTGTTCGAGAACGCCGAGGTCAAGACGAGGAGCTACGCCTGATGGACCTGACCCTGCGGGTGTGGAGGCAGGAGGGCCCGGACCGCCCCGGCGGTTTCGAGGAGTACCGGGCGCGCCAGATCAGCCCTGACGCCTCGTTCCTCGAGATGCTCGACGTGGTCAACGAGCGCCTCACCCTGGAGGGTCGCGAGCCGATCACCTTCGACCACGACTGCCGGGAGGGCATCTGTGGGACCTGTGGGGTGATGATCAACGGACGACCCCACGGCGGACAGCCGGGAACCGCCACCTGTCAGCTGCATATGCGCAAGTTCCATGACGGTGACGTGATCGTCGTCGAGCCGTGGCGCGCCGCCGGGTTCCCGGTGGTGAAGGACCTGATGGTGGACCGGTCCGCCTTCGACCGCATCATCGAGGCCGGGGGATACATCGGGGTCGACGTCGGCAGCGCCCCGGAGGCCAACCTGATCCCGGTGCCCAAGGCGGTGGCGGAGCGGTCGATGGATGCCGCCGCCTGCATCGGTTGCGGCGCCTGCGTCGCCGCCTGCCCCAACAACGCCGCCCAGTTGTTCACCGCCGCCAAGGTGGCCCACCTCAATCTGCTCCCCCAGGGCCAGCCGGAGCGTTTCGACCGGGTCGAGGCGATGGTCGAGGTGATGGAGCGCTACTTCGGCTCGTGCACCAATTACGGCGAGTGCGAGGCCGCTTGCCCCAAGTCGATCTCACTGGACTTCATCGCCCTGCTCAACCAGGACTACGTCCGGGCGAAGCGGAAGAATCGCGCCACGGTGTCACGCAGCTGACGCGGCGCGTGACCTCGACTCCCGACGCCCGTCGCCCGACCCCAGCCAGACACGGACGCGCTGGTCGGTAGCCAACCCAGGGCGACAGGGCTCCAGGTCTTGGGTCACGGAAAGGGCACCGCACCCAACGTTTCGGCGCCAGTCCGGGTCGGGAGGCGGGAGACGGGCGTCGGGCGTCGGTTTCTTCGCGCGCTCCGCGCGAAGTTTTTCGCGATCTGCTAGGGGAACACCGGCATCCGTTGACAAAACGGGCTTGCACTGCGCGCGCTCCGCGCGCAATAATGACACCCTTGTAGTTCCAGGAGGCACATGCTCGACGATCTCAGAGAGATTCTGGTTGTCGGTGACCTGTCTTGGCAGGACGGGGCCAACTGCAGAGGAGGCAAAGCCGACCTGTTCTTTCCCGAGCGCGGCGCCTCGACCAGGTCCGCCAAGGCGATCTGCCGGGAGTGCGCCGTTCGGGCGGACTGCCTGGAGTTCGCCATCTCGACCGGCGAGAAGTTCGGAATCTGGGGCGGCATGTCGGAACGGGAGCGTCGCCGGGTACGTCGAGAGAGGCAGATTGCTGCTGTGAGGAAGGCCGGCTGACAGCTGACAGCCAGACCCGATGGGCCTGGCCCGCGCGACCCTACCCCCTAACCCCTAACCACTTCCTACCTCGCCCCTCGCCCCCCTCCGCGACGGGTCCGAGCCACCTCCAGTGTCCCCGTACACTCAGCCGACCCCGATAGAGGAAGGCCAGCAGTGGAAGTCGTCATCGCGGTCGTGGCCGTCGTCGTCGTCGGTGTCGTGGTCTGGTTGATGCGTCGCCGCAAGCCCGCGGCGGGAGCGGCGCCTGCCGGCAGCGTCACGGTCGAGTCCGGCCGGCTGCGCCCGGCAGTGGCCGAGTTCCACGTCCGTGACGGTGCCGCCCGGGTCCACTTCGAAGTGCCCCTTCCCGCATCCGGCGCCGATGAGGTGCTCACCGACCTGCTGGGTCGCGAGGCGGTCGAAGTGGTCCGGGAGAAGCGGCACACCCTTCCGATCGGCGACGTGACCCGGGTGGTGGCGCTGGGACGCAGCGGCGGCGAGTGGGCCGAGGTGACCAGCATTGGGCTTGCCACCCCCGGCGAGCTGCCCCCTCCGATGCTGCCCGAGCTCATCCCCCACGCCGGGCGCCACGAGTTCGATCCGTTCGAGAGGCTCGGCGACCTCCCCACCACCGCTCCGGGACTCGCCGGCGGGTCCCGCGGGGAGCGTCTGGAGAATCTCGATCTGCGGCTCACCTCCCGGGCCCAGGCGGCGCTTCGCACCCAGGGGATCGACCCTGGGGCGGGGGACACCCCGGGCACGGTTCTGGCCCTGATGCGCTCCGCGGGATACCGCCTCACCGAACTCGCTCCGGGCACCTATCGCGCCGAGCGCGCCGGACAGAGCGCCTTTGTCCGCGTCATCGCGCACTCCCCGGGGGACTATCCGGAGCTGGGCGAGACCGAGATCCGTAAGTTCGTCGTCGACTTCGGCGGATCGGGGGCGTCGCGGGGACTGCTGCTTTCCGAGAAGTGGGCTCCGTTCGAGATCCACGAGCGGGAGCGGCGCGACTCCCGGATGCGTTTTGTCACCCGGGAGCGGCTGCAGTCCTTTGTCGACGCCCTGGTGCTCGGCTGAGGTGCCCCCTCCGCACCGCGGAACCAGACGGCCCCCGGTTTCGTTAGGCGCGCGGGCGGATGGCTGAGGAGGCCAAACCGTCCTGGGAAGAGGTGGCCCGGCATCATGGCCGCAAGATCTACAACTTTGCCTACCGGCTGTCGGGCAACCG
>CAYTTU010000235.1:0-8374 GCA_964440905.1 uncultured Acidimicrobiia bacterium
ACCATCGCCAGATGCTTGCGAGCGGCCCGGTCCAGCGTGAAGGACACGTAGTACTCGGCGGCGATATCGGATGCCTGCTCCACCCACACCAAGCGCACGGTGTGGCTCTTGATGTCCATCCCCAGGATCTCGCCAGCCCGGGCTTCGGCCTCGGCAGGGTCGGCGGCGAGCTTGATCCCGCCCGCCTTGCCTCGGCCCCCCACTTGCACCTGGGCCTTGACCACGACCGGACCGCCGAGTTCGGTGGCGGCATCCCGGGCCTCTTCAGGGGTGCGCGCCGCCCGGCCCGCCGGCACCGGTACTCCGACCCGGGCGAACAGGGACTTCCCCTGGAACTCGAACAGGTCCACGCTCAGCGCTCCGGGACGTTGGCGTCGACCCAGGCGGTCACCTCGGCCAGCGGGGTCCCCGGGGTGAAGATCGCAGCCAGCCCAGCCTTCTTGAGGGCGACGATGTCGTCGGCGGGGATGATGCCGCCACCGAACACGACGATGTCGGTGGCATCGCGTTCCCGCAGCAACTCCACGACGCGGGGAAAGAGCGTCATGTGCGCCCCGGAGAGCACCGAGAGCCCGACCCCGGCCACGTCTTCCTGCAGGGCGGTCTCGACGATCTGCTCCGGGGTCTGGTGCAGCCCCGAGTAGATCACCTCGTTGCCGGCATCGCGCAGCGCCCGGGCGATCACCTTGGCGCCGCGATCGTGTCCATCGAGGCCCGGTTTGGCGATGAGGATGCGGCGAGCCATGGCGCGAGGGAGGTTAGTGGCGGTGAACGGGTGCCGGTCTGGTCAGAAGTTCAGAGTTTGGAGTTTGGAGTCAAGAGTTCCGGAAACTCCAAACTCTGAACTCCAAACTCCAAACTCATTCGAGTCGCGTCACCCGATCCACTTCGGGCAGGGCGTGGAGCTGCACCATGAGGTTCTCGCACTGGCGGGGGGCGACCCGCACCCGGAGGACCGATTTGCTGGAACCGATCTCGTGCACCGAGACACTCCCCAGGGGCTGCACCAGGGTGCGGGCAGCGGTGCTGGCCGCCACCACCTGGGAGGGATCGTGCAGCCGAACCTCGAGGGTGACGGTGGCCGGTTCCTGCTTGCCCCGGAACAGCCACTGCACCCACCCGACCACGTATAGGACCACCACCGCCACCCCGGTGCCCACCAAGGCCACGGCAAACTCGCCGAGCCCGGCCGCCATCCCCACCGCCGCCGCGGTCCACAGACCCGCTGCGGTGGTGAGGCCGCGTACGGTGAGCCCCGACCGGAAGATGGCGCCGGCGCCGAGAAAGCCGACGCCGGCCACGACCTGGGCAGCGACCCGTGCGGGGTCGGAACCGACGAAACCGACCACCCCAAGCAGGGTGAACAGCCCGGATCCGAGACCCACCAGCATGTGGGTACGCATCCCCGCCGCCTTCTGCGCCACCTCGCGCTCGAACCCGATCACACCTGACAGGCTGGCAGCGGCCAGCAGGCGGAGCACGGCCTCACTGAGCTCGATCACCTCGCCACCTCCTCGCTCACACCAACTCCAGCGGCGCCCAAGCGAGCAGCAGTCGCTTCTCGCCGGCCTCGTCGAATTCCACCACCACCTCGGCCTGATCGCCGGAGCCGGTAACCCGAACCACGGTTCCGACACCCCACTGCCGGTGGCGAATGCGATCGCCGCGGGAGACCTCTTCGCCGGAAAGCGTTGCCACCGGCCCGGTGGCAACCTCACGATCCCGCCGCCGGGGCCGGGGTTCGGCCTTGTCTACCAGCTGATCAGGGATCTCGTCGAGAAACCGGCTCGGCGAGTTGTAGTTGGTCGCTCCAAAGAGATTGCGGGTGGTGGCGTGGGTGAGGTACAGACGGCGCTTGGCCCGGGTGATCCCCACATATGCAAGCCGTCGCTCCTCCTCGAGTTCGGTGGGGTCGCCCAGCGACCGCATGTGGGGGAACACCCCTTCCTCCATGCCCACCAGGAAGATCACCGGGAACTCGAGGCCCTTGGCATTGTGCAAGGTCATCAGGGTCACCATCCCGGAGGACTGCAGCGCATCGACATCGGACACCAGGGCGGTTGATTCGAGGAACCTCTCCAGGCGTCGCAGCCCGGTCATCTCGTCCCACGACTCGTCGCCGAAGTCCGTGGTGGGACCGCGCTCCTCGAACTCGGCGGCCACCGAGAGCAGTTCGCGCAGGTTCTCCACCCGACCCAACGCCTCGATGGTCCCCTCCCGCTCCAACTCGGCGACGTACCCGGTGTCGTCAAGAATCGCCTGCAGGGCGGCCCGGGGGCCGTCGGCGGCGGAGCCGACCAGCAGGTTGAGCACGGCGACGAACTCGGCCATGGCGTTGGCCGCCCGCCCGGCGAGCCGGGGGTTCTGGCCGGCGCGCTGCACCGCCTCGTAGAAGGTGATCCGCTCCGCTTCGGCCATGCGGTCGACATGGCCGATGGAGGTATCGCCGATTCCCCGCTTCGGCACGTTGATGATGCGTTTTACCGCGACGGTGTCCGCCGGATTGACGATCGCCCTCAGGTAGGCCATCACGTCTTTGACCTCGCGGCGGTCGTAGAACTTGGGTCCGCCGATCACCTGATAGGGCACCCCGTAGCGGACGAACACCTCCTCGATGACCCGGGACTGGGCATGAGTGCGGTAGAACACCGCGGCATCGGCCCGGGTGAGTGCCTCCTCGGCGAGGTCCTCGACCCGTTCGGCGATGAAGGCGGCCTCGTCGTGCTCGTCCTCGGCCCGATACACGGTGATCGGCGCCCCTTCGCCGAGATCGGTCCACAGGTGTTTGGGCTTGCGCCCCGGGTTGTTGGAGATGACCGCGTTGGCGGCGTCGAGGATCGTCTGGGTGGAGCGGTAGTTGCGGTCGAGGACGATCACATTGGCGTCGGGGTAATCCCGCTCGAACTCGAGGATGTTGCGGATGTCGGCGCCGCGGAACGCATAGATGCTCTGGTCGGAGTCCCCGACGACGCAGAGATTGCGATGCTTGGCGGCGAGCAGCTGCACCAGCCGGTACTGGGCGTGGTTGGTGTCCTGGTACTCGTCCACCAGGATGTAGCGGAAGCGGTCCTGGTAGTGCTCCAATACCTGGGGATAGGCCCCGAACAGCTCGACGGTAACCATGAGCAGGTCGTCGAAGTCCATCGCCGACGCCTCGAGGAGCCGCCGCTGGTACATCCGGTACACGTCGGCGACCTTCTCGTGATACATGCCGTCGCCGCGCTCGGCAAAGGTCTCGAAGTCGACCAGCTCGTTCTTGGCGTTGCTGATGGCGGCGCGGATCCCCTTGGGAGGGAATCGCTTGGGGTCCATGTCGAGATCGCGCACACACCACTCGATGAGACGGCGCGAGTCGATGTCGTCGTAGATGGTGAACTGGGACTTGTAACCCAGCACCGAGGCGTCGCGGCGCAGAATGCGCACACAGGCCGAGTGGAAGGTCGACACCCACATGCCCCGGGAGACCCCGCCCACCAGGCGGGCCACGCGCTCCTTCATCTCGTCGGCGGCCTTGTTGGTGAAGGTGATGGCGAGGATGGCGAATGGCGACACTCCGAGGTCGCGGATCAGATGGGCCACCCGATAGGTCAGCACCCGGGTCTTGCCCGATCCGGCGCCCGCCACGACCAGGACCGGGCCATCGGTGGCTGCCACCGCCTGGCGCTGCGAGGGATTCAGTTCGGCAAAAAGCTCCGACTCGGGCACGGGGGGAGTGTAAATGGCAAAGCTGTCATTCGAACGTCGAACGATGCAGGAGTCGACTCGTCACTCGTTAGCGCGGTGAGCCCCGGCGCGAACGTTCAACGGGGTTCCGCAGAGCCTCGTTCGACGGCGAGCGGGGTCCTTACCAACCGCTTCCGGCTCCATCCACGAAGTCATCCGCCTTGCACTCGGCGGGGGACTCGGCGAGATGCTTGAACGTGCCGGCGGTGAGCGATATGCGCATGTAGTAGCAGCGTCCGGAGAGCGAGGCCACGGCCAAGGCGAGTTCGGTGCCCCCGGCGTCGTCCGCTACCGACACCACGCCCGGACCGGTCGAGGACTGTGATCCCACCACCCAGGCGTAAATCGGCTCGGTCACCGGGAGGGTCGCAGCCAGGACCGCATCATCGGGAAACCCCCCGCCGTCGAGAGCGACAACGAAGGTGGTCTTCTGAGCGACTCCCACCGTGTGCTGTGCCGCCGAGTCCTGGGCGCGGGAGCGGAAGCCGAGGTACTGCGGAAGGGCGATGCCGATCAGTATTCCGACGATGGTGATCACCACCATCAGCTCGACCAGGGTGAAGCCCCCGTCGGGGCGCGTCTTGTACAAAACCGGTCCTCCTCGCTGCCTCCGAGTAATCGGCAAGAACGGGGCGGGGTTGATGGATTTCGCGTGCCGACGCCCGCTGCCCACCAGACTGAGCGGTCTTCCACGGTCGGGTGGCGGGTGTCGGGTGTCGGGCATCGCTCTTACGCTGCCTCGATCAGCTCCGTGATCGCAGCAGCCAGCGCCCCCTGGCGGAGGTCGTCCTTGTCGAGGTAGACGTCAGCACCGGCGGCGAGGGCGCGCCGCTGATCCTCGGAGGTGGCGGCGCCAGAGAGCATCACGATCGGCGCTCGCACGCCGAGCTGGCGCACCCGGGCCGCCAGCGTCGCCCCGTCCATCGTGGGAAGCACGTAGTCCATGACGATGGCGTCGAACTGCTGCTCAGCGAGTACCGAGAGTGCCTCAGTGGGGCTGGCGGCGAGGTCGACTTCGAAACCAGCCGAGCCGAGGGCGCCACCGACGATCTGGCGAGCCCCGCGGGAGTCGTCGATCACCAGCACCCGGCGCCGGGGCCCGGCGTCGCTGCGTCCCCGAGCCTGGATTGCCAGACGCCCCGGGTCCACGAGGACCACCACGTCACCGCCGCCGAGGACCGCGGCACCGGTGAGGTGCGGGACCCCGTCGAGGATCGGGCCCAGTTCCCGCGACGCCACCTGGCGCCGCCCCAGCTCGCCCTCCACCAACAGACCCGTGGGGCCCGCGGCGGTGGAGACGACGACGACGCGGGTCGGTGCCGCGGTGTCGGTGAGCCCGACCGCCTCCGCGAGAGAGATCACCGGGATCTCGCTCCCTTGCCAGGTCATTTCCGAACGGCCTTCGGTCGAGAAGAGTGTTGCCGCGACCAGCGGAATCTGGTCGAGCACCGCGATAGCCGGGATCCCCCACGTCTGTCCTGCTGAGGACACCAGCACCGCGTCCTGCAGGGCACGGCTGGTCGGCACCGTCACGCTCACCCGGGTTCCCTCGCCGGGCCGGGTGTCGAGCACCACCGTGCCGTGGAGCAACTCGACCACCTCGGCGACCTTAGCCAAGCCCTGCCCCTCTCCGTTGAGCTCGGATGGGTTGGAGGTGGAGAACTTGTGGGCGAACAGAATGGCCCGCAGCGCCTCGGGGTCGGCAGCCTGGTCTGCGGTCAGCAGCCCGCGACGCAGCGCGGCGCGGCGCACGGTGGCCCAATCCACCCCGCGACCGTCGTCCTCGACGACGATCGACAGCCGGCCGTCACTGATCTCGGCGCGCAGCACGAGAGTTGCGGTGGGCGGCTTGCCGCTTGCCTGGCGTTCCTCCGGGGACTCGATGCCGTGCTGCACCGCGTTGACCAGCAGATGGCGGAGCGGATCGGTGAGATGCTCGAGAACCTGGCGATCCACAAAGTGATGCACGCCGAGCATCTCAAAACGCACCTCCTTGCCGGCGCGACGGGACACGTAGCGAACCAGCTGGGGGAAGGTTGAGGTGATGTCCGACAGCTGAGCGGCGGCGAGCTGCACCGCGCGCTCCTGCAGGTCGAGCAGCGCCTTGTCAGCGGACTGGACGCGAGCGGCCAGGCTCTCCAGCTCGGGTCCCACCGCCCGGGGATCGACGTCTTCGCGCGCCAGCCGCCCCACCGCTTCCGCCAGGTCCTCCGAGTCCACCCGCAGCGAGCAGATCTCGTTGATCAGGCGGAATAGGCCGGCGGCGTTGACCCGGACCGTCTCACCGAAGGCCCACGAATCGATTGCGCCGAGCAAACCATCGAGGTCACCCTGAGGCCGGGTGGGGCGGTGGTCCTCAAAAGGCGACTCGTCCTGGCGCAGGGCGCGCCGCAGGGCCCTCATACCGGATGCCAGGCCCGGCGTCCCGGTTGCCGGGTCGGCCCGCACCGCAGCAAGCACCTGGCTGGCGAGCAGCGCCAGCGCGGAGACCACCTCTTCGTCGGAGGTCACCTCACCGGCGGAGATGGCCCGCCAGGCGTCCTCGAGGGCCTTGCCGGCGTCGGAGATGGCAGTGAAGCCCATCATCCGGGCGGTCCCCTTGAGGGTGTGCCCCTCACGAACCATGGTGCGCAGGTCGTCAGGACTCAGCGGTCCGGCGGCAAGGGACTCGGCACCCGCGACGAGGCGGGCGGTGCGCTCCTGCACTTCGCCCGCAAACAACTTCGGGAGATCTTCCTCGTACATCAGTCACTCGCAGCCATTGGATTGGTATATCGGGACGGCTGGGCGACCTCTTGAGCGAATGGACTAGTGCGGGGGCGGGGGGCGGATGCCAGGGCCGGATGCCGGACCCGATGCTTGAGACCCGATACCCGATACCAATACCCGACGCCCGACGCCCGACGCCCGACTCCAGACTCCAGGCTCCAGACCTGAGGCTGCTCTGGCTGGGCACCCCCGCGGTCCGGTTTCTGGCCTCCGGAACTCTGGTTTCTGGTCTCCGGTCTCCGGTCTCCGGCCTCCGGCCTCCGGCCTCCGGTCTCCGGTCTCCGGCCTCCGGCCTCCGGCCTCCGGTCTCCGGAAAGGCCGAGCCCCCGGCTTGCGCCGGGGGCTCGGACCAATCGTTCCGCTGTCGAGGGTTAGCCCTCGGGAGCGGCGGCGGCTGCGGCGCGGGCCGCGATCTCCGCCTGCAGAGTCTTGGACTTGGGTCCGCCCATGTCGACCATGAGCTCACCGCTGTCCCAACCCTCGAGGTACCACACGAACGCCATGCCGTGGGTGTCGCCACCGTTGGGGGTGACGACGTAGTCCACGACCGTGAACGTCTCGTACTCCATCACGATGGTTTCCCAGCCGCGCATGTTCGAGACCCAGATCTCCTTCTTGTCGAGATCGGGGTTGAGCGCGCAGTGGTCAATCGAGGCCGCCGAACCACCAAGGTAGAACGGGTTGATCGTCCCGTCACCCGGGTAGTCGTGGTCGGCCCGGAGCTGCGAGAAGTTGGTGAGATCGACCAGCCCCAGCACCGACCCGGTGTTGTGGCTGCCCTCACCCTTGCCGGTGATGAAGGCGATCGTCTCGTCATCATTCAGGCAGATGCCGTAGGGACCGGCAACACCAGCGCTGGTGGCGCCGATGACCTCGTTCTCCTCGTTGTCGATCTTGATCACCATGCTGGTGGTCCCGTCGACGGCGTAGGTGTAGCGGCCGTCCATGGTGTGGGTGATTCCGATCGGGTGGTTGAGCACCCGATGGTCCTCGTCACAGATCTCGATCACTTCGGGGGTCGAGGTACTCACCTTGGCGATGCAGGTCGCGCCGGCGAAGGACTCGCGTAGCGAGTTGGAACCCATCGACACGTAGACCCACTGCCCATCGGGGCTGGGGGTGGTGAAGGGGTGACCCATCGGCTTGACATCGTCGTAGGTGATCGACCGAACCACGCGGTTGTCGTCATTGGGATCCAGGATGTTGTGCGGGCCGCCATTGGCGCCGAAGCCCCACTGCAGAATGACGCGGTCGTTGCCTTCCGAGTCGGTCCACGCCTGGATGTGATGCAGAGCCTGCCCGCGGAGGCCAAACTGGAAGTAAGACTCCTGCTTGAGGAGCTTGTTCAGCCGGCCGGTGCGAACGTTGATGATCCCGACGTAGTTCTGGGTGACCGCACCCTCGTCCTCGGCCGTCTCCGACCACCCCACGTACATCCACTTGCCGTCAGGCGAAACGCCGACGCCATGGGGACCGCGGGTCAGAGGCGCGAAGATACCGATGTTGCCATCGGGTCCACCCTCTCCGACCACGAAGTCGAACAGCACCTCATGGGTGACTGCGTCGACGACGTGATAACCGGAGAAGAAGGGATCGTCGTGGTCCTGGGCCGGGTTGGCGGTCTCGAAGCTCTCCGAGGTGAAGTACACCTTCGGGTGAGCCGCGATGTCCCAGGCATCCGGACCAGCGTCGTCGAACTCGGCAACGAGCCACAGCCCGCCGCGAACCGACTCGGTGTTGGCCCAGCCGTCACCAGGGATGATCTCGTTGAACTCGGCCGGAGCCAGCTGGCCCGCCTGGACGACTGCCGTCCGCTCGGACCCGGAAGCAAGCTGATCCTGCAGGGTCGTGACCTGCTCGTTGGCCGTTGCCAACTGGTCTT
>CAYTTU010000236.1:0-3672 GCA_964440905.1 uncultured Acidimicrobiia bacterium
TTGCTACCTGGCGGTGCTGCGCGATGTCGGTGCGGTACTGGCCGGCTCCGACGCCGCCGACGCCGCACTCGTCCCGGTGTCCGACGTGCTCAACGAAAAGATCGACCTGGCCTTCGACCACCTCCAAATCGTCCGCGATGCAGTCGACCGGGCCCGCGTCGAACTCGAGGTGTCCGGCATCGCCACCGCCTTCGTCGGGACCACCTTCACCCTCGCCGAACTGCGCGCCGTGTACGAGGCGATCTGGGGCGTTCAACTGGATGCCGCCAACTTCCGCCGCAGCATCGTGGCCGCCGAGGGCTGGGTCATCCCCACGGGACGGCGTTCCCAGCCCGGCGTCCATGGGGGCCGGCCCGCCGAGCTGTATCGGGCGGGCCGGGCGTGGCGTCCGAGCGGACCGATTGATGCGAGATCTCGACGAGAGGAAACAGAAAGATGACAGCCAGAGCTCAAGTGATGGCGGCCGTAGTCCGGGTGTCCGGACCGCCCGATGTGATCGAACTCAAGAAGGTCGAACGGCCCACCGCCGGCTACGAGGTGGCCACCCGCCTCCGAATCGAGTTCGAGCCCGCCGACAACGGAGACCGCGGCGGCAAGCCGTTCCTCATCCGCTTCTTCCGAGAGATGCGCTGAAGATGAGAACGCCCCCTGTCCCGATCCGCCTGAGACAAACAAGAGGAACGAGGAACTGATGGCCACCATGAAGGCAGCGGTCTGTACCCGGTACGGCCCGCCCGAGCGAGTGCGGATCGAACAGGTCGAAGTGCCGACCCCGCAGGACGGCGAGTTACTGGTGCGGGTGCGCGCCACCACGGTCAATCGCACCGATTGCGGCTACCGGGCCGCCAACCCGTTCGTCATCAGGTTCTTCAGCGGGCTGCGCCGGCCCAAGAAGTCGATTCTGGGGACCGAGTTCGCCGGAGACGTGGTCGGGATGGGCAAGGATGTCACCGGGTTCCAGGCGGGCGACCGGGTGCTGGGTTGGTGCGAGGGCACCTTCGGCGCCCATGCCGAGTACATGACGGTGCGCTTCGATCGCCCACTGACCATGCCCATACCGGAGGGACGGAGCTACGCCGAGGCGGCACCGAGCACCGAGGGATCCCACTACGCCCTGAGCGTGTTCCACAGCACCGGCCTGAAGGCAGGGAACTCGATCCTGATCTACGGCGCCACCGGGTCGATCGGTTCGGCTGCGGTGCAACTTGCCAAGGCGAAGGGGGTGAGGGTCACCGCGGTGTGCGGCACCGTGAACCTGGATCTGGTCACGAGCCTGGGGGCCGATCGGGTGATCGACTACCAGACCGAGGACTTCACAAGGGACCCCGAGCGATACGACCTGGTGTACGACGCGGTGGGCAAGAGCTCGTTCCTCAAGTGCCGCCACCTGTTGAAGCCGAAGGGCATCTATGTGGCGACCGATCGCCCGCTTCTGCACAAGCCGTTCATGTTCGTCCCGGTGTTCGTTTGGTGGTTCCTGCTAACGGGAATCACCAAGATGCTCCGCGGTCGTCGCCAGATGTTCGCGCAGCCCCGCACCGACCCGGAGGGCCTGAAGTGGCTGCGGGGGCAGATCCTCTCCGGAGGGTTCAAGCCGGTGGTCGACCGGGCCTACCCCCTCGACCAGATCGTCGAGGCCTACCGCTTCGTCGAGACCGGCCAAAAGGTCGGCAACGTGGTCATCGAGGTCTGAAAATCAGTCGGAGTCCAACGACTCGCACCCCAAGCTGCGCCCACTCCTCAGTCTTCCTGCGGACGGATCCCCGCCAGCTTGTCCACGATCTCGGCCCGGCGTCCCGGTTCCACCCACTCCAGGGGGTTGACCGGGGCATTGCGCATCACGTACTCCATCGCCCGGCGGCTCGGCAGCACGACGAAGTCCCCTGGAGCGTGCTTGAGCAACTCTCCCGCCGGATCGACCAACTCGACGATCACGATGGCATCGGGGTTCTGGTTGCGGACCCGGGAGGCGGTGTGCAGGGTTTTGATGTCGGGATCGGCGAAGCGGAAGTTGGCGAAGATGAAGACCATCGCCGCCTCGGCGCAGTTGGCCTGGCGCAGCACAGCCGGATTGATCGGCACCCCGCGCACGAAGCTGTGCTCCGGGTACGGGTTGTGCTCGACCAGATCGGTGGCCACGACGACCGGGAAACGCGCCAGCTCGGGAATCTGCGGGAGACTCTGTATCAGTTCGTCCGCCAACGCGGTGTACTCGCAGATGAGGATGTGGTCCCTGAATTGGACGGTGGCCCGCCCGGTGTCGCGGCGCTCCATGAAGGATCTGGTCGACTCGGCCACGATTGCGATCAGACTGGTGAACATGTAGAAACCGGTGACGATGGCGAACACCGCCATGACGCGGCCGGCGCCGGTCACCGGGACAATGTCGCCGTATCCCACGGTGGTACTCGTGACCACCCACCACCACAGGACGTCGAAAGTGGTCTGCATGTCCGGGTTGGAGCCGCGCTCCACCAAACCCATGACGATCAGCGAAACGACGAGACTGGTTGCCCCTACGGCGACGAGGAGTCGCAGGCGACCCTTCATGCCTCCCACCCCCGCAGCTGCGCTCCCGTGTCCAGGGACGAAAGTTAGCGCAACCGCCTCAGGGGAGAATTCTCCGTGACGCGACGGAGCCGCCCCGAGGGGCGGCTCCGGCAATCCCGATCTACTTCTAGATGCTGTCGTCGGCGCTGGGCTCCGAGTCGATGCTCGGCTCCGAAGGCTCCGATGGGGCGCTGGGCTCGGAAGGCTCCGAAGGTGCGCTGGGCTCCGAGGCCTCCGAGTCGATGCTCGGCTCCGAAGGCTCCGACGGGACGCTCGGCTCGGAAGGCTCCGAGGGTGTGCTCGGCTCCGAGAGGGCACTGAGCTCACTGGCCAAGGAGGCCACCGACTCGTCGTCGAAGGTGAGGACGCTCTCCAGGTCGAGGGTCACCGGGAGACCGTTGGTCAGGTTCTGATAGAACGTGGCATCCTCGGTGGTCGGCGACTCCGACACGTATGGGACCACATCCTGCAGCGACGGCAGGCCATCGAGGGCGGATGCCGTGGCCGGAACCAGGATCGCCCCGGCCGCCATGGTGCCGGAAATCACCCTCCACCTGCGACTTACGACCATTACGGACTCCTCTGATATGGATCTATAGGGGCAATCGTTCCCACTCCGGGAACCCATACGCCTGGACTGAACATCGGTCAGGAGGAGTTCAGAACTTTAGGTCCCCCAATACCAATGCGTTGGCCGTATGGATGCGCCGCAGGGTCTCGACCCGCCACGACGGTTCCTGCACCCGAAAGGGACCCAGGGCGAATCCGAGCAGGGCGGCGGCAATGCGGGGGTGCAACGCATCGCCGCCCACGATCGACTCGAAATCTTCCATCAAGACCCTGGCGTAGGCCGCGACTGGCGCTGCGGCGGGTCCGGGGCGAGCGAGACAGATCAGCTGTGCGACCACTGTCGCCATATCGTCGGCTCGCGTGCCGACGCCGACCGTGTCCACATCCACCAACCGCAGCCGACCCTCTGCCAGGAGCAGTTGGGCGGCATGGAAGTCGCGATGCGCCGTGATCGGCATCGCCACTGGTGCCCTCGCCGTCGCCGCCAGCACTCTTTCGAGCCGGTCGGCGGCCCCAGGCACCAGCAATCGCAGGGTCGCGGCATGGTCTCCT
>CAYTTU010000237.1:0-6315 GCA_964440905.1 uncultured Acidimicrobiia bacterium
CCACACACTCGAGCAGGTCGGCAAGCACTTCAAGGTCACCCGGGAGCGGGTGCGCCAGCTGGAGACCAAGGCGCTCGCCAAGCTGCGGCAGCCGTCGCGGGCCGGCAAGCTCAAGGACTACCTCGAGGGAAGCTAACCCTCGGGCTGGTTGAACACCAGCCAGTCGCTCTCCAGGACGTCGACCGGGGTGGGAACCGCCACCGGGTCGCCGGGCGTCGAGATCTCAGGACGCTGCACGATCACCGAAAACCCCGCCTCGACGACCGTCTGCCCTCCGGTGGTGTTGGTCACCCGGACCTGCTCCTCGATCACCACGATTGTCGTGGCACCGTCTTCGGCGCCGATCAGCACGGCGTACTCGGTTCCCTGGACCCCCGCCACCGCCGATGGAGTTTCGATGTCGAACCGGGAGCGGGCGTTGACCAGGGTCGTCACGCGGCTGAACGTATTGCCGGTGAATTGCTCCGCTTCGATGATCGTGGCGCCGTCGTCGTCGAGGGCGAGGGTCACCAGGGTGAAGGTGGTGCCGAAGTCGAGCCGAGTGATGCTGTCTTCGAAGAAAGCGATCTCCGCTCGTCCGTCGGCGGCGGTGCGGATGGTGTCGCCCGCCGCCAACTCCATCCCGTCCGTCGCCGAGGCGAACACCCCTCCCGCCGGAGCCAACTCGACGGTCCCGGCGAGGATGCGCAAAGACGCCGCGGGCGTCGCGATGTCGTCGCCACAGGCAGCCAGGGTCGCCGCGACCAACAGCCCGCCGAGAGCGATTCGTGCTGCCTTCACCATGCCAGGGCTCCTGTTAGTCGGCCCGGATTATGGTCGCCGGGAACGACCGTTCTGTCGTCGGGATGGGGGAGGGCCGGTGGTACCCTTCCCCCCCTTTCCGGGGTAGCTCAACGGCAGAGCAACGGACTGTTAATCCGCAGGTTGTGAGTTCGAATCTCACCCCCGGAGCCCGACGGGAGTTCAGAGTTTGGAGTTTGGAGTCCGGTCTCCGGTCTCTTCCCAACCGGTCAGTCCAATACTTCCTTACGGTCGGGCACCGTCGCCGACGCCACCCGCAGGGTGTCGATCTGACCATTCAGCGCAGCCTGCACCGCCTCGACGGCCGCCCGGGCGGCGTCGAGTCGGGGGACGAGCACGTAGTCGGCGCCAGCTTGATAAAGCGCCCGCACCTCGGCGAAGGTGACCGCGGTGGCCACCAGGAAGACCCGGGGACAGATCGATCGCACCGTGAGCACCACGTCACGGGCCGACCCGGAAGAGAGCACGTCGTCGGGGATGGTGCACAGCACCACCCGGGACCGGTCGACTCCGGCATGGCGCAGGGTCTCTGCGCTGGTGAAATCGCCATAGACCACATGCGGCCCCAGCGCGGCGATCCGGGGGTGGATCTTCACGTTGAAGTCCACCACCAGGGTGCGCGCCATCAACTCCGGTGCGATCTGCTGCAGCTCGTAGAGCAGCGACGACCCGGTGCGGTGCACCCCGAGGAGCGCCAGGTCGTACTTCTCGACACCTTCTCCGCTCGTCGCCGGAGGCGCCTTGAACCCGATGCGCCCGAGCAGAGGCGCCAGGGCGCGGTAGCACCGATCGGCGCCCTTGAAGGTCCACGGGCTGGCGACCGCGGTGATCACGAACGCGAAGACGATCGCCGAGTTGAGTGCTGCATCGACATGTCCTAGCTGCATGCCGAGGAAAGCGATCACCAGGGCGAACTCGGAGATCGGCACGAGGCGGGTGGAGGTGAGGGTGGCGTTGCGCCGATCGAGACCGCTGAGGTGGAGCACCGGCAGCATCACGACGAAACGCGACAAGAGGGCCAGCGTCGCGATGAGGACGGCAACCATGACCACCGCCGGGTCGTCGGGGGCCGGGATGGTCATGCCGATACCGACGAAGAACAGGGTCACGAAGAAGTCGCGCACCACCGACACCTGACGGGTGATCTCGGCGCGAAACGGCAGATTTGCCACAGTTGCTCCGGCGATCAGGGCACCCATCCCGGCGCTCACCGCCAATCCGGGATGCACCCCGAAGGCGGAGTCCACGATCGCGTCGAGGTTGACTCCGGCGATCACAACGCCAAAGCACCACGCCAGCGAGGCGACCAACAGGGTGGCGGGCTGTTTGGCAACCCATGAAAAGGCGCGGGTGAGCACGGTGCGCGCCAACAGGGCGGAGGCGACGCCGAGCAGGGCGATGCCGGCGAACGAGGCGAGGATCGGACCGAACCGGGGGCTGTCGAGGTTGGGTTGCAGGGCGAGCACCACGATCGCCCAGATGTCCTGAAATACCAGCAGGGCGATCGATACCCGTCCCGAGATGGTGTCGAGGGTGAACGACTGTTGGAACAGGGCGATCACCAGCAGCGTGGAGGAAGCGGCGATCGTCAGGCCCACGTAGAGCGCCGCGTAATCGCCGCCGAGCAGACCGGTGCCGATGCCGGCGAGCACGAGGGCCTGCGCCACCAGGAATCCGAAGAAAGCAGTGAGGGGGAACTGGAGCACTCCGGAGAGCACGACGGTCCTTCCCCCCGCCACCAGGGCTTTGGCGTCGATCTCCAGACCGATGAGAAACAGCAGAAGGATCAATCCCAACTGCGCGATGGTGTCGATGTTGGCCGGGTTGTCGATCACCTTGCCAACCGGACCGAGCAGCACGCCAGCCACCAGGAAGGCGGCGATGGTGGGGAGACGGAGGCGGCTGAAGAGCACCGCCAGTGCTCCGGCACCGAGCAGGGCGATGCCGATGTCGAGCACCAACGGCGGCAACCCGGCGCCAGCGGCGAGAGTCAGGCTCGACATCGCCGGGACGGTAGCGGGTGGGTCGACGGTTTTCGTCCCGCCGTCAGCCGCGTGCCCGCGTGACT
This sequence comes from uncultured Acidimicrobiia bacterium, assembly GCA_964440905.1. Classification (GTDB taxonomy): domain Bacteria; phylum Actinomycetota; class Acidimicrobiia; order Spongiisociales; family UBA11373; genus UBA11373. The sequence continues at coordinate 2,870 of CAYTTU010000237.1, forward strand.
TTCACCTTGCCGGCATCATCGACGGTGGCGCGGTACACCTGGCGACGCGGTCCGCGGCGAGACTGGATCAACCACACCGGAGCCCACAGTCCAAGCGTCTGGATGGTGAGCCGCCTGTGCAGCCAATGGTTCGGTGGGTGGGTGACGGCGAACTCCACCGCGAAGTCACTCTCGGCGATGACCTCGAAGGGATGACCGGCGGCGTTGGCGCTCGCCTCGGCCTCGATGAGGCCAGCCTGCAACACGGCGCGCCGCCGGCCATCGGACATGGATTCGGTCGACATGATGGGCCAGGGTACCGGTCGCCAATCGCCCTTCGGGCTCGGGTCGGGCCTCGGGTCCGGTCTCCCGGTCTCCGGCCTCCGGTCTCCGGCTCGGGCCTCGGGTATCGGGTGTCGGGCATCGCCCATTGCCCATCGCCCATCGCCTCTCTGGCCAATAGCCAATTGCCAATAGCCAATCGCCCCTTCCGCTATCCGGCCTCGGCTTTCAGCGGTACCATTGGTGGCAATTCGCCTCACTCTGGAGGTCCACTCCATGCCAATGTCCGCCGAGCACAAAGCGGCTCTCGCCGCCGGTCGGAAGGAGTCTCGGGCCATAAAGGCGTATTTGGACTCGCTCGGCACCCGGCGGCGCGGCCGGCCGGTCACCCAGGAGACCCTGACCAAGCGGGTCAAGGACCTGGAGAAGCGAATCGGCTCCGAGACCAATGTGCTGCGCGCCGTTGACCTGCGCCAGGCGCGCCTCGAGGCCGAAGAGGCCATGACCGCTGTGGCCGCCACCGTCGACCGGGAAAAACTCGAGTCCGACTTCGCCCGCCATGTCCGGGCCTACAGCAAGCGCAAGGGCATCTCATATTCCGTGTGGCGCGAGGCGGGGGTTCCTGCCGCTGTTCTCAAGAGAGCCGGCATCGGACGCGGCAACTGACGCCAGGTCCGCACCTTCCTTTTCCAGATGAATGACGCCCCCACCGTGCCGATCGAGGTTCCGCTGATCGGCGATGAGCGGCTCAAGAATTGGGCCAAGGTGGTGAGCAATGTCGATACCAATCTCAATGGTGGTTGGGCATTCGACGGCGATTTTGTCGCCACCGGGGGGATCCAGGACCTGCCCGTCGCCGCGGTGCTACTCGTCTACGGAGAGAGCGGTTCACGCGGCAATCCGAAGCCAGAGGCGCGGGTCTACGGGGTGAACCCCGACGCCACCATCACCCTCCATGCCACCGCCACCGGACGCGCCTGGGCACGCACCTTGCGCGACACGGTCGCCGAACTGGTCGACAAGGACCGACCGATCGTTGCCGGAGCCCGTCCCTGGGATGCGGCTCTGATGGGGTACGACGCCGCGGCGCTCGAAGAGGAACTCCGCCGCCGCGGGGACCTCAACGGCGGGCCGAGCGGAGTGTGATCGATCACCGCTTCCCCGACTCCGCGGGTGCGGCGCAGAGAGCCCGGTTCCAAGGTCAGATCGGGCCGGTGGCGGCGGTGGTGTCGATGCCGCCCTCGATGATGGCAAGGGCGTCGTCCGCCAGGGCCTGACCGGCCTCCTCGTACAGGTTGCGGGCCACGGCAACCCCGGAGCGGCGCAACTCGGCCACCTCGTCCGGGTAGGTGGCGATGGCCGCCACGCGTGCCGAGGGGCGCTGCACCCGGGCCCGGGCCACAGACTCGAGATTGGCGGCATGGGTATTCAAGGCGACGACGATCAGATCAACGTCCTCGTGGAACCGAATCCGCTCCCAGAAGTCTCGATCCAGGGCGTCGCCCCGCACGACTGTGCGACCCGAAGCGACGTGAGCCTTTACCACCTCATCCTTGCGATCGACCCCGACGACGACCTCGCCGCGGCGTCGCACGATCTCGTCGTAGGCGCCGGTGCCCACCCGTCCCATGCCGAAGACGATCACCCGGGCCGCGGCGACGTCGATGACCGAGTCCTCGTCCGCCAGCGGGTGGCGCTCCAGCGCATTCAGGAGCGGTGCGGCAAGTCGCTCCACGGAGTCCCGCAGCCGGCCGAACACCGCCACCGCGATGAACGACAGTCCGACCGCGATCGCCACTGCGGAGACCCATACCTCGTCGAGGTCGCCAACGGCAGCGGCGGCGACGGCCACGATCAGCCCGAACTCGCTATAGGTGGCGAGGCTCAATGATGTGCTCAGCGCAGTGCGACCCCGCAAGCGGAAGCGGGTGATCAGCACCAGGAACACCAGGCCCTGCAACGGGATCAGCAGCAGAAGCCCGGCGGCGATACCCCAGGCCATCGCTGGGGGTGTGCCTGCCAGGCCGATGGAGAGGAAGAAGCCGACCAGGAGCAGGTCCTTGAGGTTGAGGACCCGGTCGGCCAGTTCGCCGCTGCGGGGATGTCCGGCCATGGTCGCCCCGATCACCAGTGCCCCGAGGTCGGCTTTGAGTCCTACCAGATCGAATCCGGCGGCACCGACACCGGCGGCGAGAGCGATGCCGAGCAGGGGGAGCAACTCACCGTGACCGGTGTAGGACAGGAGCCACCAGTACACCGGGCGCAGCAGGATGAGACCCACCACCAGAGCCGGAGCCCACGGCGAAGGAGGCTCTCCCGAGGTGAGCGCCAGGTAGCCGACTGCGAATACATCCTGGACGACGAGGATGCCGACTGTGACCCGACCCGCCAATGACGTCGACTCGCTGCGGTCCTCCAGTGCCTTCACGGCCGCCACCGTCGACGAGAAGCTGAGAGCGAAGCCCAGCAACAGCGCCTGGTCGAGGTCGAGTTCGGCGGCGAGGGGCAGTCCGATCACACCGGCGATCACTAGCGACCCCGCGATGAGCAGGCTGGCGATCAGCGTGTGGGCGGTGGTCGTTGCCCACACCACTGGTTTGATCAGCGTCGCGGCATGCAGCTTGAGGCCGATGCCGAACAGCAGCAGCAGGACACCGAGATCGGCGACCGCCTCCAATCCGTCACTGGTGCGGTGGCCCATTTCGTAGAGAACGAACCCGGCGGCGAGGTAGCCAACCAATGGAGGCAGCCCGGCCCGGGCGGCAACGAATCCGAAGGCGAATGCCACCAGGATGATCTCGAACGGCATGTGGGGCGGGATTATGGCTGGGGGAGTGCTGCTTCGCCCGCCCGATGGTTAGGCTCGCTTCCCCGATGGACCCAACCACCGCTTCCGCCGACTCCGAGATCGTCGCCGCCCTCGCCGTGGTCGAAAGGCTCCATGCCACCTGCTGCGAGCCCGGGCGCAGCCCACGCATGGAGCGCCTCACCGAGACGCTCACCGCACTGCAGCACTCACTGGTGGAGGGCGGTCCGGTCGACGACACGATGTCGACTCTCGCCGACGCCGGCGCCCAGGTGGGCTGGCTCCAGGTGGCCTGCTGCGCGGAGAAGCGCATGCCGCTATACGAAGAGGTCCAGCAGCACCTCGGCCGGGTGTATCGGGAGATGCAGCAGCACGGGCA
>CAYTTU010000238.1:0-3458 GCA_964440905.1 uncultured Acidimicrobiia bacterium
GCGAAGCCCGAGGGGCCGATCAGCGTGGAGCGGGTGAAGGGAATCGAACCCTCGTATCGAGCTTGGGAAGCTCGTGTTCTGCCATTGAACTACACCCGCAGTGGCGGAATCGTACCGAAGTCAGCGGGCGATGAGGCTGACAGCCGCCCAGGCGGCGATGACCAAGCCCACCACCAGGAGGAACCAGGCCCTCCCCCGACGCAGCTCTCCGTCCATCCCTTTGGGCTTGACGCCTCGCCGATTCATCACCAGGGCATAGGCGTTCCCCGCCACCAGGGCACCTCCAAGTGCGAGCATCAACTGGGCGAGAAGGCTGTCGAGATCGAAGAAGTCGACCATGAGGTGTGAGCTAACCCTCTGCCCGGCAACCAGCCAAATCGCGATGCTCCGCAAGAAGCCGACAGCCGACAGCTCAGACCCGCGTGCCAGGCGACCCTAACCCCTACACCTCTCGCCCATGACCGAGGCCCCTTCACGCCCGGTTACCCTCCCGCTCGCCCATGTTGGCTCATGAGCTCCTTCATACCGTGGCCAAAACCACCAAGGCGCGTCGCTGCCTTCTGGTCACCGCCGAGCTGATGGGCAACCCCCTGCTGGCGAACGTCTCGATCCGTGAGTTCGAGACCCTGATCTCGCTCCAATACGAGATGCCCGAAGGCGCCACCGGAGTCGAGTACCGCCCGCTCGGCAAGGTGGCACGGGAAGCACGTCGCCTCGGGCAATTCGACCTGGCCTTTGTGGATCCGTACCACTCCTACGAGTCGTCCGAAGCCGCGTTCCGCCTCTTCGGCCGGAGCACGCGGGACCACGGCTGGTTGATTGCGCACGACTGCCTGCCCTCGTACGAACTCACATCACCCGATCTCGTGATTGGCGCATGGTGCGGGTCGACCTATGCGGGCTTCCGGGACGTCGCACGAAAGAGCGACCGAGCATGGTTCGTGGTCGACGACAACTACGGGCTAGGCGTGTTGGGTCCACGCAAGACCGGTCATCTGGTGCACCATGACATTCCCGCGGGACTAGCCGACAGCTGGGAGCGCGCCGACATCGACGCCAAACGCGAGCTGTATCGCGAGCACGGGCCGGTCCTGATGCGAGCGGTAGCGCCCGACCGGGCGGAGGAAGTGCTGGTGCGGCTGTGTCGGGGGGAACCCGTCGAGCTGTGAGCTCTTCGCTGTGAGCGCGTCGCTCATCGCCCCTTGACCCGCGACCCTAACCCCTGGCTCCCACGCCCTCCCACACGCGCCTCGGGGACCCGTTCAGGGTCCCCGAGTGTTACCAGTATCGATCGTTGGGTTCAGGCTTCGGGACCGCCCAAGCCGGGGCCGAACCCGGGACCGCGTCCGCCCCGTCCCCGCGGGCCGGTGCCCGGCTCGGGGATGTCACTGTTCACCATCTCGGTGAGGTGCTCCTCGGCCTCGGCGAGCTTCTCAGTCGCCTCGTCCTCGGTGAGTCGCCCCTCATCCACCGCGGTGGCCAGGTGCTCCTCGACCTGAGTGAGCAGGTAGGTGATCAACGCATCCCCGCTGGAGCCGTTGGCTGCGGCGAGGTCGGCGAGCGTGTCGTACTCGGTCAGCGCGGCACGCATCTCCTCGGATGTCAGCTCGAGGAACTCCGCGGTCGCCTGCAGGGCCCGCAAGCCCCGCCCTCGTCCGCCGGGTCCACGCCTGTTCTCCGCCAGGGTGGCGGCCACCGCCTCAGCCTGGGACTGACTGATGGTGTCGTCGTCGACCAGCGGCGCCAGGTGCTCCAGGATCGCCTGGTAGGCCCTGGTGTCTTCGACCTCGACAGCATCGGTGTCATCCGTCGTCTGTGCCAGGGCGATCCCCGACATGGCCAGTGCGGCTACCACAACCATCGTGATGCCGATCTTGAGCGTCTGTCTCATCTCAACCTCCTTGGTGGATTTCCCTATCGCTCATGACCGACTATCGGACAGCGGTATACGAGGAGCGTGAAGGCCGGCTGGGAAGCAGGTGGGAACTCGATGAGGCGCGATTAAGAGGGTGCGTCCCGCCCAAAGTCCTCGTGGATCCGGCTCGGGGTGGGACCGCGCTGGCCCTGGTATTTGGAGTGGGCGCCACGCGACCCGTAGGGATGCTCGGCAGGAGTGGTGAGTTCGTAGAACGACAACTGGCCGATCTTCATCCCCGGATAGATGGCGATGGGCAGGGTCGCCACGTTGGACAGCTCCAGGGTGAGATGCCCCTCGAACCCGGGATCGACGAATCCGGCCGTGGAGTGGATCAGCAGACCGAGACGACCCAGTGAGGACTTCCCCTCGAGACGGGCGACGATGTCGTCGTCGAGACGAACCACTTCGAGGGTCGATCCGAGCACGAACTCGCCGGGATGGAGGATGAAGGGTTGATCCACCTCGGTGGACACCTCCTTGGTGAGGTCTTCCTGTTGCCGTTTGGGGTCGATGAAGGCGTAGCGGTGGTTCTGGAACACCCGGAAATACCGGTCGACGCGCACATCGATGCTCGAGGGCTGCAGCAGCGTCGGGTCGAACGGATCGATCTGGATCCGTCCCAGTTCGATCGCCGCCCGGATCGATACGTCGGAGAAGATCACCCGCTGATCGTAGGCCCGGTGCTCGTCGCCCGTCTCGCCCGGGGACGCCTTACGACATATCCTCATGCCGATGGATCCCGTGATCGTGTCCCACCATCCCGCCGGCGGGCGGAGCCGGCTGCACCCCCTCCTTTTCGTGCACGGGGCCTGGCACGGGGCGTGGTGCTGGGAGCGATTCCTCCCTTGGTTCGCCGCCCGGGGATGGGAAACCCATGCCGTCGACCTGCGCCACCACGGTGCGGCCCGAGGGCCGCGTACCCTGCGCCGCACCCGAATCCGCGACTACGTCGTGGATCTGGAGCGGGCCGTCGATTCGCTCGACCGTCCCCCGATCCTGGTGGCGCACTCGATGGGCACGCTGGTAGCCCAACGTCTCCTGGAGCACCGCCACTTCCCCGGCGCCATACTGCTGGCCCCGGTGCCGCTCGGGGGCGTGGTGCGCACCACCCTCGGCGTCGCCCGAAGGCACCCATGGCGGTTCCTACAGGCCAACCTCACCCTCGACCTCAAGCCGTTGGTGAGCAAGCGGGACGCGGCGGCGGCGTTGCTACTCCCCGCCGCCACCGACCCTGCCGAGGTCGATGCCGTCTGGTCGCGCCTCCAGGGAGAGTCCTACCTGGCATTCCTCGACATGCTCTTCTTCGTGCGGGCGCGACCACCGCTGGTGTCGACACCGGTGGCGATCATTGCGGGTGACGCCGATCGCCTGTTCACGGTGGCCGAGCAGCGCCACCTCGCCCACGCCTACGGGGTCGAACCGGTGGTCATCAGCGGCGGCGCCCATGACCTGATGCTTGGGCCGTACTGGGAAGCAGCCGCCATTGCAGTGGAGACCGCCGCATCGAGCACGTGAGGTGGCGCCTCAGCGAAGCGCCGGG
>CAYTTU010000239.1:0-4745 GCA_964440905.1 uncultured Acidimicrobiia bacterium
CGGTGAGCATCACTTCGGGCCCCGGGTCTTCGAGTGCTGCATCGGCGACGCGATCCCACGAGGTGCCGTCGGCTGAGAACCACACGGCGGCGTCGCTGGGACCGCCCGTCTCGTCCGACCCCACCGCCACCATGCCATTGACTCCTACGGCGAGATCGTTCATGCCCTGGCCACCAGGCCCGCCGAAGTCGGGACTGGCGAGTCGGGTCCATGCCGTGCCATCGGTGGACACCCACACGGCGGCGTCGGCATCGGGCCCGGACGAGTCGACCCCAACCGCGACCAGACCGGGCCCGCCGAAACGAACCGCATTGATCAGCTGGTACCCGTCGCCGCGAAACACGGGGTCGGTCGAACGAGCCCACGACGCCACAGGGTTCAGCGCGGTCGTGGTGGCGTTGGTGGTCGTGGTGCTGGTGACTGCGGTGGTGGTCACTGCGGTGGTGGGCGTGATGCCGAAGTCGGCGGCAGAGTCGGCTCCCGCGCAGGCCGATAGGACGACCGCGGCGAGCATCCCGATACAGGGGGCGGGACCGCCCCGCCCTGCACGCCGGCCCCGCGGCGGTTTCATCGGTGCAGGATGCCAGAGCCGCGGCAGCAATGCAGGCGGTTCAGGCGGTCACGAACGGGACCGGGTCGAGGTGGTCGGCCGGCTCGAACCCGAGCACTTCCGCGTAGAAGGCCAACTCCGTCTCCAGGGCACGAGTCCGGGTGGCGGCGGAGCGGAACCCGTGGCCCTCGCCGGGAAACTCCAGGTACCCCACCGGGGTGCCGCTGGCGACCAGCGCGTCTCGCATCGTTCGGGCCTGGGCGGGTGGCACCACCTCGTCGTCCAGGCCCTGGAGCAGCAGCACCGGGACGCGGATTGAGGCGACGTGGGTTATCGGGGACCGCTCCACATAGAGGTCGCGGCGCTCCGGGTAGGGTCCGATCAGGCGGTCCAGATACCTGCTCTCGAACTTGTGGGTGTCGGTGGCCAGGGCTTCCAGGTCGGAGACCCCGTAGTAGGCGGTCCCGGCGGCGAAGTCGTCGTGGAGTGCCAGGGCCAGCAGCGTGGTGAATCCCCCGGCGCTCCCGCCCCGGATCAGCAGTGCGCCTGGGTCGGCGCGCCCGGTGGCGGCGGCGTGGCGCGCCGCCAGGGCGCAGTCACGTACGTCGACCACTCCCCACATTCCGTCGAGCCGACGACGGAAGTCCCGTCCCGCCATCGTCGAACCACCGTGATCGACGTCCAGCACCGCGATTCCCCGGCTGGTCCAGAACAGGATCTCAGGATCCAGGCGGGGCACACTCGATGACGACGGCCCGCCATGGATGGTCACCAGCGCCGGGGGCGCCGATCCCTGGGGGCCGCGGCACTCCGGATGGGCTGGGGGATAGAACCAGGCGTAGGCCGAGCCGTCGGGGGTGGGGAACTCGAGGCGTTCCGGCGTGCTGTGGAACGCGGGATCGATGTCGGGACCGTCGCCGGGGCGCAGCACCTCGATCGCCCCGGTGTCGACGTCGATCGCAACCACAGTCGTGGGGCGGTCGGGAGCGGTGCCGACCACCACCACCCGCTTGCCCAGCGCGGCAATACGGTCGTGAAAGGCCAGAAACGGGGTGGGAACCTCTCGAGCCTCGTTCCCGGTGATGACGATGAGACGGTCACCGTGGGGGGTGACGGTGAGCACGGCGATACGACCGTCGCCGAGCAGGGCGTAGCGCCGGCTGCCGAAGATCCAATGCGGGGCGGCGCACTCCGCCTCCATGGGGTGTACCGGAACGGTGCCCTGGTCGGTCCAGCGGTACAGGTTCCACCATCCGCTGCGGTCCGAGGCGAAGTGGAGCACGCCGGAGGGGGACCACTCCGGCTGCAGCACCGACTCACCCGACCCCCCTGCAATCCTCTGCGCCTCTCCGAGGACGCCGCCGGGGTCGATCGGCGCCACCCACAGGGTGGACGAGTCCCACGGCATGTCGGGGTGATCCCAGGTGAGCCAGGCGAGACGGGTTCCGTCGGGGGAAAGCCGCGGTGCGGCGTAGAAGTCGTGGCCGGAGGCGACCACCCGTGGAGGATCGGCTCCGGCTAGATCGAGTCTCGCCAGATGGTTGTCCACCCCGTCGGCGTGGTGCGTCTCCCCGACCACGATGGCCCACCCGTCGCCCAGGGCGGGATCGGCGTAGCGGTCGGCGGCGGGCGCGGCTGGCGGTGGAGTCACCGCCACTGCCTCCCCCTCGGGGTCGATGCGATACCAACGCTGGTCGGTGAACCGGGCTGCGAACACCGTGCCGTGGTGCACCGCGTACGCCCCGCCGCCGTACTCGTGCACCCGGGTGCGGGCGTCGAAGTCCTCGGGTCCGACGTCGTCGATCGTCCCGGCGGCACTGCGACGCACGATCGCGGACCGCCCCCGCTCCGCCGGCCGGCCCTCCACCCAGTAGACGTCGTCCCCCTCCACCTGGATCGTGTCGAGGAAGCGCACCGCCGCCCTGGTGGTCGACTCGGCACTGATCGGCGACGGCCACGAACCGAAAGGGAGCCTACGGGTCACGGAGGCGACCCTAGCGAGCCGAGGAACCGGCAACGACGCCGCGGCGTCCAAGCGACGAACGGGCCGATCAAGGCCCGACGATCGAAGAAAGGCCACGATGATGCACAAGCGAACCAACGTCATCGCCGGCCTCGTGATCGCAGCGGTGGCGCTCACCGGAACCCTGGTGGCGCTCGCCATGTCGACCGACGAGCCCGGCGAGGCAGCGGTCTACACCGTCGACGATCACGGCACCGCGATCGTGCTGCAGGCCGGCGAGACCTTCACGGTGGTGCTCGCCGGGAATCCGACCACCGGATACGGATGGCAGATCTCCCGGATCGACCCCGCAGTGCTCGCCGCTGCTGAGCCCGAGTACCTCGGCGACTCGGACATGATCGGTGCGGGTGGGATGTACACCTTCACCTTCACCGCAGCCGGTGCAGGGGAGAGCCAGTTGGAGCTGGTGTACCTTCGCCCCTGGGAGCAGGCCGCTCCGCTGCAGACCTTCACGATGACCGTCACCGTCCCGTGAATCGAATGCCTCGAACTGGAGTCCCCGGTCCATGGCCGGGGACTCCGTGATGCAAGCCCAGAGAAGCTCAGAAAGCTGATCGCTCAGAGCTCAGGGCTCGGCATGGCCTAGCCTCTCGCGCGTGACCCTTCCCTCCCACGAGCTCGACCGTCTGCGCCGTGCCATCACGAGACGCAGTGCCGCGGGATTGGTGATCGAACCCGACCTCACAGCAGACCAACAGCAGCGGCTCGACGACCTCGTGGCGCGTCGCCGCTCCGGTGAGCCTTTGCAGTACCTCGAAGGGACGGTGGACTTCGGACCGATCACCATCAGGGTCGACGACCGCGCTCTGATTCCCCGGCCCGAGACCGAGCGGGTCTGGGAGGAGGCGGTGGCTTCGCTTCGGGTGGCCGGGCCGGGAACGGTGATCGTCGATCTGGGCACCGGATCGGGGTGCCTGGCGCTCGCCCTGAAACACGCCTTTCCCCAGGCCAGGGTGATCGGGGTGGACATCAGTCTCGATGCCCTTGCTCTCGCCCGCGAGAACGCCGCCCTCACCGGTCTCGACGTGGAGTGGCTCCAGGGCGACCTGTTCACCGCGCTGCCGGCCGAGCTCGAGGGCAGGCTCGACCTGACCGTCTCCAATCCCCCCTATGTGGCCGCCGGGGATCCGCTGCCTGCCGAGATCGCCGACCATGAACCCCACGTCGCCCTGTTTGCCGGTCCGACCGGAACCGAAGTGCTCGCCCGCATCGCCGAGGACGGCTATTGGTGGGCCGGGGTGGGGGGCTGGGTGATCTGTGAGATCGGCGACGGCCAGAAGGAGGCGGCGGAGGGCCTGTTCGCCGCCTTCGATCGCGAGGTGCGTCGCGATTTGGCAGGCAAGGACCGGATACTGGTGGCGCGCAAGGGGGCGTCGTGTTGCGTGTAGGCGCGGCCCATCACGGTGTCTCTGGATTCGCAATTCGCCATTCGGAGTTCGCAGTTCGCCGGAGGTCGTTCTCGCCCTCGGACGCGTCCGGCCAATTGCCAATTGCCAACAGCCAATCGCCTCTCCCATGACGGAGATCGAACTCGCAGTCGCGGCCCTGTCGCGCGGCCTCATCATCGGACTTCCCACCGATACCGTGTACGGGATCGCGGTGGATCCTTACCATCGCGACGCCCTGGGACGTCTACACGACGCCAAGGGGCGTTCCGCGGAGAAGCCGATCCCGATCCTCGCCGCCGACCTCTCCGATGCCAGGGGCTTCGGAGTCATCCCGCCCGAAGCGGAGCGGTATTGGCCGGGTGCGCTCACGGTGGTGGTGTCCCGTATGCCGGCCACCCCGTCGTGGATCGGAGACCGGGAGCGCAACACCGTGGCGATTCGGATCCCGCACCACCCGGTGGCCCTCGAGGTGCTGGCCCGCACCGGTCCCCTGGCAGTGACCAGCGCCAACCGGTCCGGAGAGCCTGAGACGGTGGACGACATCGGCGCCCGGCAGACCCTCGGCGACCTCGTCGCGGTGTATCTCCGCGGCACCGCCGGCGGCGGCGCCGCCTCCACGGTGGTGGATCTATCCGGTCCCAAGCCGGTGCTGCTGCGTCCCGGTCCCGTAGCCTGGGAGCCATGAGCCGGCAGAAGGGCTCGCGACCCCGGCCGGTGCCGGAGCAGCGGCGCTACCACGAACAGTTCTCCGGTCGGCGCCGCCCGCGATCGGTCCTCGCACCGG
>CAYTTU010000240.1:0-2535 GCA_964440905.1 uncultured Acidimicrobiia bacterium
CGCGTTGCCGCAATCGCCGCAGCTGTTCAAACAGATCCTCATGGTGGGCGGGGTGGAGCGCTACTACCAGATCGCCCGCTGTTACCGCGACGAGGACTTCCGCGCCGACCGCCAGATCGAGTTCACCCAGCTCGACATCGAGGGGTCGTTCTGGGGCCGCGAGGACGTGTTCAGCGCCCTGGAGCCGGTGATCGCCGCTGTGGCGCGTGAGCTGCGCGGCATCGAAGTCAACACGCCTTTCCCGCGAATGACCTGGTCTGAGGCCATGGGTCGCTTTGGCTCCGACAAGCCCGATACCAGGTTCGGCATGGAACTGGTCGAACTCGGTGCGGTGTTCGCCTCGACCGGATTCCAGGCATTCGCCGCGGTACTGGCTTCGGGGGGCTTGGTAGCCGGCATCAACGCCGGGCCGGGGGAGTCGACCCGCTCGACGCTCGATCGGCTGGTGGAGCGGGCCCGCGAGCTCGGAGCCCGCGGATTGGTGTGGGCGGTGGTCGAGGCCGACGGCTCGCTGCGCTCACCGGTCTCAAAGCACCTGTCGGCGGCAGAGCACGATGGGCTCAAGCAGGCGCTGCACGCCGCGCCGGGCGACCGGCTCCTGGTGGTGGCAGATCGCCCCAGGGTGGCTCGTGGCGTGCTCGGCGGATTGCGCCTCGACCTGGGAAGACCGGGTGGGCATGAGATGCTGAACTTCCTCTGGGTGGTGGACTTCCCGGTGTTTGCCGTGGACGAGGAGGGCGGGCTCACACCGGAGCACCATCCATTCACCGCCCCCTACAGCGTCGACGAGATGCGCCTCGACCCCGAGCACGCCCTCTCGAGGGCCTACGACCTGGTGGTCAACGGCGTGGAACTCGGTTCGGGGAGCGAGCGAATCCATGATCCCCGGGTGCAGCGGGAGGTGTTCTCCATCCTGGGCATTTCGGATGGCGAGGCCGAGTCCCGGTTCGGGTGGTTCATGCGGGCGCTGCGCTTCGGCACCCCACCTCATGCCGGATTCGCCGTCGGGCTCGACCGGCTGCTGATGGTCCTGCAGAACGAGCCCAACATCCGCGAGGTTATGCCATTCCCCAAGACCCAGACAGGCTATGACCCGATGACCGACTCCCCGAGCCGGGTGGACGAGAACCAACTCGAGGAACTCGGCATCGATCTCCGTCCCGAGGTGCGCGCCCTCCTCACGGACCCGCCCGCCGGACCCTGATGGACGACCTGTTCGCCGCAGAGCGCGCCGCGCATCGCCGGTCGGCGGAGCCTCTGGCAGCCCGGATGCGGCCGCGGTCGCTCGACGAGGTGGTGGGCCAGTCCCACCTGCTCGCACCGGGGGCGGCATTCGGCGAGATGGTGCGGGCGGGACGGCCGGTGTCGATGATCCTGTGGGGACCGCCGGGTACCGGCAAGACGACCCTGGCCGGGCTGGTGGCGGTGCACACCGATGCCGCCTTCGTTCCGCTTTCGGCCACGACCGCCGGCGTCAAGGACGTGCGTGAAGTGCTGGCGGCCGCCACCGTGAGGCTCGAACATGACGAGCGCCGTACGGTGCTGTTCCTCGACGAGATCCATCGATTCTCCAAGTCCCAGCAGGATGCGCTGCTTCCCGGTGTGGAGTCCGGGATCGTGATCCTGGTCGGCGCCACCACCGAGAACCCGTTCTTCGAGGTGAATTCGCCGCTGATCTCCCGCAGCACCCTGTTTCGGCTCGAGGCGCTGCAACCGGCCGAGGTGGCCGCCCTGGTGGACCGAGCCTTCATCGATCCCCGCGGCATCGCAACGCCGTCCGCGATCACCGTCGAGGCGCGGGATCTGCTCGCCGATCGCTGCGGGGGCGATGCTCGACTGGCGCTAAACGCACTGGAGGTAGCGGCGCTGATCGCTTCGGGTCGCGGCGACGCCGCCGTGGATCGTGATGCGGTGGAGGAGGCGCTGCAGCGGCGGGTGATCCGCTATGACCGCGCCGGGGACCAGCATCACGACGTCATCTCGGCGTTCATCAAATCGATCCGGGGATCCGATCCTGACGCCGCCGCCTACTGGCTGAGGGTGATGGTCGACGCCGGGGAGGACCCGGAGTTCATCGCCCGGCGCCTGGTGATCCTCGCCTCTGAGGATGTCGGGCTGGCCGACAGTCGCGGGCTGCTGGTGGCGGTGTCCGCCGCACACGCCCTGGCCTTCGTCGGGCTCCCCGAGGCGGCCTACGCCCTCTTCCACGCCACGCTCTACCTGGCCACCGCCCCCAAGTCGAACTCGGTGGCTCGCACCATCTCCGCAGCCGCTGCGCTGGTCGCCGAGACGCCGGGGGCGGAGGTGCCGCCGCATCTGCGCGGGACCGGTTATCGGGGCGCCGAACTACTCGGCCACGGTGTCGGTTACTTGTACCCCCATGACCATCCCGGGGGTCTGGTGGCGCAGCAGTACCTCCCCGACGCCGCCCGGGGACGCCATCTGTATCACCCGGGGCAGATCGGCGCCGAGGCCGCCATCGCCGAACGACTCGACGAGATCGACCGAAGAATGGGCCGGCCACCGCGGGAGTGA
>CAYTTU010000241.1:0-3790 GCA_964440905.1 uncultured Acidimicrobiia bacterium
CGTGGTGGTAGAGCGGCATGCCACCTCCGGCAGCGACCAGTGCTGCCACCTCGGCCGCTTCGACCCCGGTGACCCGGTCGAGCCGATGCGGAAACACGTCCTCGAGAGCGGTGCGGCCTTCGGCGGCCAGCTCGGCGTCGATGACGATCAGGTCGAACTCGTCACACAGCTTCATCAGCGCGTAGAGCGCTGCTTGGGGGACCATTCGGCCGAACTGCCCCGCCGGGGATGCCCCGGCCATCGGATGCGCGGTCCAGGGCCGGGGGATGGCGGCCAGTTGGTCGGGAGTGAGGTTCCCGATAAACGTCTGGTTGGGCGGATAAGCGACCACCTCATCCCACGACCGCAGTGCCGCCTCCATCTGCGGGAGCAGTGCCGGATCGGCGGCGAGCTCCCGGGTGGGCTTCGACCCATAGCGGACGAAGTCGGGCCCGTGAGCGAGCACGTAGTGCGAGGCGAGGATGGCGGGCTGGGGCATCTGTTCTACCAGTCGGGGAAGATCTGGGCTTCGGGGATCGCGGTGGCGGTGGCCTTTAGCGCCTTGGTCACCTGACGTTTGCGCCAGGCGAACTCGTCCTCGGGACTCCGGGTGGGGTCCCCCAGGGTATGGGGGATCAGCCCCGAGGCGAGGATGCGGTTGGCTCCCGCCACCTTGGCCATCGCAGTCATGGCAGTGACCATCGCCACCGGGATGCCGTGCTTCTCGATCATCTTGGCCAGCGTTGCCCCGCAACGCGTCCCGGTCCCTCACGTGGAGGTGGCGATCACCGCCTGCACCCCGTCGGCGATCAACTGCTTGGCGATCTCTTCCCCCATCCGCTCGGCGTGGGCGACGGTGGTCCCGGTGCCGGTGGTGACGTAGAACCACTCGTGCAACTCGCCGATCACGCCTTCGGCCGCCAGTGCCCGCACCGCATCGATCGGTACCATCCGATCGGGATCGGCGTCCACCCACTGCGAGTCGTAACCGGCATGGATGGAGCGGAACCGCGGGGCCTGATTGCGCTCCAGCGCCGCCAGTGGATAGCGTGCCCAGCGGGTGGCGCTGGACGACTCGATGCGATCGGGGTTGTCCTCGGGAACCAGGCCCCCTTCTGTGACCAGGGCGACGATGGCGCTCGACAGGTCGGGGACCGGCGCCGCCGGTGGGACTGGCTCCGCTTGACGCGGCAACTCGACCTCGGTGAGGTACGGGTCCCCCGACAACTTGGCGACCAGCATCTCCACGGCCCTCCTGCCGGCGGTCTCGTCCGTCGGCCAGGTGCGACGGAACCCCATCGGGATCCGGCCCTCATCCGCCGCCGGACGCAGTCCCTCGTCGGCGGCGAGTCGAAGGCCGACCGCGGTGATCGCTTCCAGCGCCGCCTGCATGCTTCCCGCCGAGTCACCGGTGGCCACCATCACCACCCGGCTGCGATACACGTCGACTGCAGGCGCCTCGGGGAACATCCCGGTGATCGCCGGGATCCCGAGACGCTCTCGCACCGCGGCACACACCGCAGCACACGCCAGTCCGTAGCGTCCGGCGTTGAATGCCGGCCCGGCGACGAACAGATCGGGGGCCGCCTCCCGCACCGCCGCCACCACCGCCTCGGTGTTCGCCTCGGGATCGGCGTGAAAGGCGTTGTCACCGCACACCAGGGTGGTGATCACCTCGCCACGATCACCCAGAGCCATCTGCAGCGCCCGGCCCGGCCCCACCGCTCCGGAACGCACCTCGAAGGGGGCATCGGCCTTGTCCTCGCCCCCGATCCCAGCGAAGAATTGGTTCAGGTAGTGGACCACGCGCAGGGTCACGGTTCACCTTCTACGCGTTGACGGGGTCGCCCGTCTCCCGTCGCCCGACGCCCGCCAGAACCGACCGGAGTGGTCCTGCGGGAGTCGGGAGTCGGGAGTCGGGAGTCGACGCTCAAAACGCCCTCCCCATCAACCGGTTCGCTCCCAGCTGATTGGTCCCGCAGTACTGGTAGTACATCTTGAGTTCGAACGGTCCGACGGCCGGGGTGCCGTCGAGGAGGGTGTCGTCGCCGATCACCCGGGCCACCGCAGGCATGGTGACGATTTCGTCCTCCGAGCCGACGCTGACTATGGCGTCGGCCTCGGGCACCGAGTAGAACAGCGGGAAGGAGTACCCGTCGGTGCCGGTGGCCTCCGAGGAGATCACCACGGTCTTCACCCCGGCCTGTTCGAGGTACTGGCAGGCGAGCATCATGTCGATGGTCGAGTTGCCGCCGCCCTCGGCGGTGAGCACCGCCCCATCTGCCCCGAGCATGGCGGCGAGCTTCGCCGCCCAACGCGACGAGCGCTCCTTGTCGTCCTGGGTGTAGTTGTGGCCGCGGTTGATGATGATTCCGGCGAAGTCGATGTCGACTCCGTGGCGGGCCATCAGATCCCAAATCACCGGGTTGTTCTGGTGCAGGAAGGTGGGGTTCTTGTAACAGGAGTACACGTACACCCCATTGACGATCGCCCCGTCCATCACCTCGCCGGGCTCCATGAGGGATGGCACCAGGTTGTGAATTTCGCGCCCGTACAGGAAGGTGTCGGCCATGCTGCCCTGGCCCTGCAACTGATAGAAGTACACCACCCGGGGAAGGCCGGGGTGGCGGGTGGTGATGTCGAACTGCGTGGTGCTGCCCGGAGATCCGACGGCGGCACGGGCCAGTGACTCGGCGACGCGCAACGTCGCCCGCCGAATGGCGTCGTCGTAGTCGGCGTTCTCCACCGCGGGGTTGGGGGTGAAGCCCAGCACCAGATTGCGCAGGCCGGAGAACGGGCTGTAGGCGGCGGTGGTGCCGCTCATGTCGACCACCGCTTCGCGCGCCTGGAGCAGACCGGAGAACGGCTGTGGATACCGGCTCGAGGCGATCACCGCCACTCCGGCGAGACGAACCGTCTCCCCCGTCCCAACGGTGGCCATCCCCCCGAGGAACCCCGGGAACACCACCCCGGGTCCGACCTTGGCCCGGGGTTCCACGGCGTCGAGGCAGTGCACGATCCGGGTGTCGTCGCCCGGCTCGGCGAGCGCCACGTCGACGGCGGCGATGCGGGGGTCGGCCAGCACTAGGGCGGTCACCTCGGGAACCCCGACGGTGAGGATGCCGCCGGCGAAGGCGGTGGCGTCGCCCAGGCCGACCCCGGTCACTTCGACCGAGCGGACCTCGAGGCTGAAAGGATGCTCCATCGCGCTCCCTGGTCTTATGGTCAGACCAATACCCCGCTTACGGTAGACGGGGAACGAAGGGCTCTGGTCGCCAGAACCCGACGCCCG
Source organism: uncultured Acidimicrobiia bacterium (assembly GCA_964440905.1). Lineage (GTDB taxonomy): Bacteria > Actinomycetota > Acidimicrobiia > Spongiisociales > UBA11373 > UBA11373. The sequence goes on from CAYTTU010000241.1 coordinate 3,272, forward strand.
ACACCCGACGCCCGATGCCCGAGCGCACAGTGTCCTCTCTTGCGGGAGACGGGCGACGGGAGACGGGCCACCCCTGCGACGAGAGGACGGGAGATCGCGCACCGCCGCTCACACGGCTACCGGCGGCACCTCGTCCTCACTGGGTGCCGCTCGCCGCATTCGGGCGCGGTCGGTCATGACCACCCCGGCCAGGATCAGGATGCCCCCGGCGACGATCCCGGGCTGCAGCTGCTCGTCGAGCACCACGATGCCTACCCCCACCGCGATCAGCGGGATGACGTATCCGATGATCGCCGAATAGGTGACGGTGACGTGGCGGATCAGCCAGTAATAGAGGACCACGGGCACGAAGGTAGCGACGATGCCGATGTACACCAGGCTTCCCCATCCGCCCGCGGTCGGCGCCTCCGGAACCCCCTCCACGGCGAGCATCAATGCGGTGGTGATCACCGACCCGAGAACGAATTGCACACCGGCCACCGCCAGCGGCGAGTAGTTGCCGGCGTGCCGTTTGGCGTA
>CAYTTU010000242.1:0-3963 GCA_964440905.1 uncultured Acidimicrobiia bacterium
GGGACGTCGACCGCTCCGCCCATGATCGTGATGCCGGCGATCCGGTCGGCCAACTCCGGGTGAGCATCGAGCAGCAGTGCCAGATTGGTGAGCGGACCCACCGCCACGATCTCGACCGGGACTGGCGAGCCGACGATGAGGTCTGCCAGCAGCGCCACGGGAAGCCGCTCGTCGTTGGGCTCCGCTTCGGGAAGGTCGATCGTGTCGGCGTTCTGCCGCCATTCGGCAGGGAACGGATAGAGGTCCCCGTATCCCTCATCGACCCCGCAGGACACCGGAACGTCACCGAGATCCAGGGCGACCAGCGCACCCCGAGTGTGTGCCACCCCGAACTCGCAGTGACTCTCCCCCGGGCCGGGGAGCGTCACCGCCATAAGCCGGAGATCGGGGTGGGTGGCCAGGAACACCAGGGCGCCGAGGTCCGACACCGTCGGCGAGTAGTCGAAGATCACCGGGGTGCGCGGGTCGGCGGGAGCCGTAATCGTCGTGGGCGACACGGTGGTCGTGGTGGCCACCTCCGGATCGGAGCCGCAGGCGGCAAGAAGAAAAATTGTGGCCAGGACGGACGAAGTGCGCTTCATCGGGTTCTCCATTTCCGCGCTCATTGAAGTCTCTCACCGTGACGGCAGCGTTACGGCGCTACCGTCGGGTCACATGGCCCGCAAGGACATCTCCCTCACCCCTGAGGAGCAGACCACCTTTCTCGAGGCGGGGATGACCCTGATCGTCACCACACTGGACCGGAAGGGTCAGCCTCACGTCGCCCCGATGTGGTACTTCCTCGATGAGGGGAAGGTGGTGTTCCGCTCGTTCACCAAGTCGCAGAAGATCGTCAACCTGCGGCGCGATCCCCGGATCACCGTGCTGGTGGAGACGGGCATCGCCTACGCCGAACTGAAGGCGGTGATGATCCAGGGCACCGCCCGGCTCATCGACGGTGCCGATGACCCCAAGTATCTGCTGCAGTCCTACCGCCGGCTCGCCGCCAAGTACCCGATGGTGGGGCCGGACCCGATCGAACTCGACGAGACCGCCCTGGAGGCGGCCTTTGGCCGCTTCGCCCCGAAGAACACCGCGGTGATTGTCGAGCCGAACCGAGTGGTGAGCTGGGACCACGCCAAGCTGGGCGGGGGGTATTGAACAGGTCCTAGGGACCGAGAGACCCTACCGGGTGTGATCGCTGCGGCGGAGGGCAGGCTTTGTGTCCCGCTCTGGGGTCACTTCTGGCGTGGCGGTAGCCTCTTCGCTGTGATGCGCGCGTGGCCCGCTGCAGTGATACTGGCTCTGGCCGCTGGTGGGTGCGCCTCATCTTCACCGGTTGCGACGAGTGTGGCGGATGAGACGCCCCCTGGCGTTTCAACGACATCCGCAACCTTCCCGACCACGGTGACGGCGGCATCTACCTCGACTACGTCGCCTCCGGACGGGCTATTCGAGTATGTAGGGACGGTGCTCGAGTCCCCGGATCATGGACCGGAGGTGTGTGCCGGGGTCGTGCTCATGTCGTTGCCCCCGATCTGTTCCGGCGTACCGGTCGCGGACCTCAGCTGGGATGACACACCGTGGGCAGAGTCCGCCCGAGGCACAACCTGGGCTGAAGTAGTCCTGGTCGGCAGGTTCGATGGGCAGACTCTGACGCTGGTTACCGCGCCCACCACGATCCCGGATGACCACGTCTGGCCAATACAGCTTCCGGATTTCAGCGCGCCGTGTCCAGAGCCCTCGGGAGGGTGGGTCGGCATGCAGACGCAGACGGTCGACACCTCCGCTGCGGTCCAATACGCCGAGAGCCAAGCGGACTTCGGAGCTCATTGGCTCTATCGGCCCGAGCCAACGGTCGATCGAGTTGTCCAGATCTTCACATTCACAGGCAACCTCGCCACCCATGAGCAGCGACTGCGAGACCTCTACACCGGAGCCCTCTGCGTCGGTGCTGCCCCACGGTCCCGGCTTGAGATCGATGCGATTCGCGAGGAGCTCAAGACGCTCCTCTGGAGCACTGAGGCCGAGGAACACGGCATCTACCCAGGCTATCCCGGACTCCCCCCGGGAGCCCTCATCACCATGTCAACCGGGTCTGGCGCGAGTGGCCTCACCATCAACGTGACCGTGGTCGCCACCCTTGACCACGACGTCGCCGAGCAATGGCTCGACTCCCGCTACGGAGCCGGCACTGTCGAACTCACCACCGTCCTCACCCACCTCGGCCCGTGAACTCCGGCCGATGCCACAGTTGGCGTCGGGTGTCATTCCCGCACGCTGGCGGAGGGTTCTGCGTGACACCGTCGGGCCCCACCACACCGCTCTTCGGGAGTCCCGGAGCCATAACATCAATGGTTGAATCCCGTCAGCCCATTGGAGGTGAGGCATGGACGCGACTCCCGACTCGGATCGACCACAGATGCCATCTGGCTACGGCGTCCCGAAGGGAAACGAAGGCCTACTGAGTTGGGCCGAAATCACGGATCGGCTGGCCGCTGCGCCGCAGTACTGGATGGCGACCACCCGGCCCGACGGTCGGCCACATGTCGTCCCTCGCTGGGGAGCGTGGCTCGATGGGCACCTGTGGTACGACGGCTCACCCGAGACAGTGCACGCTCGCAACCTGGCAGCGAATCCGGCGTGCGTGCTGCATCTCGAGGATGGATGGAAGACCGTGATCGTCGAGGGCACCTCGGTGCGGTCACAGCCGCAGGAGCTGGATCGGGGACGGCGAATCTCTGCAGCTTTCAAGGATAAGTACGGCGACAAGGGCTACGCCCCGGAGGCTGATGCCTGGAGTGGCGCTGACGCTGGCGGGCTACTTCAGTTCACGCCGACCAAGGCGATGGCGTGGTTCGACTTCCCGAAAGACGTCACCCGGTTCACCTTCTGAGTCCACAGGGCTCGGGTGACATCCCCACACGCTGGCGGAGGCGGCGTCCTGAGACCGGACGGCCTCTGTTCACGTTGCCCACCGGCTGGAAGTTTTCTGGTCCGCTGGCTTCAAGAAACGGGGCCCGATTTCCGATGACTCCTCAAAGACAGGGAGGAGTTGGGAGTGCGCCGGCTCATGACAGCAGCAGCTGCCCTGACGATCGTCGGGGTCGTGGCCCTGCCAGCACTTGGTCTTGGCGGACGCGAGAGCGTCGCGGTCTGTCACCGCACTCAACTACGTGGGGCCGCGGCGTCGACGTGGACGCTGCTCGTGGTCGGAATGCCCGCGGCGAATGCTCACTACGAACACGGCGACGGCGCTCCCAACGGTCAAGTGCCGGGTCAGCCGGGACTCACTTTCGACGCCACGTGTACGCCTATCGCCACCCTCGAGGGCGCTGCCACGACCACCACCTCCTCGACCTCGACCACGACGACGACCTCAACCACGCTCCCGGGTACGGTCGCCAGCTGTTTCGACGGAGGGTTCACCACCTACGACCTTTACGTGGCGGTGCTCAACACGGAGGACGGTGCCGCCTTGTGGAGATCCATTGACGGAACCTGCACCGGGAGCGTGCAGACGTCATTGACCGTGGTCGACGGAGCCGCTGATCGATCCGAGGCCGCCGCGGCGTGCTCGGCGATCCTCGGAGGAACCCCGAACTGGTACTACCCGATAAGGGTGGGGTTGCTGTTCCCGGACGCTCCCCATGATTGGTGGTTCTGCTTCTAGAGACGTCCAAACGAAACGGTGGACTCCCCTCGGCTTCCTGGGTCAGGTCAGGGACATCACGTTCACCTCAGCCGGATACGTGGCAGTCGGGTCGGCACCGAGGCCGACCGCCGAGACAGAACCCGACCTGGTGATCTGGGACGGCGCGGTGTGGATCGGCACCACCGAGTAACGGCAAGGCGAGCCGTCCCCTCTGGCTGACGACTGACGACTGACGACTGACCACTCAGGACTCCCTACACTCCCCGCAACCGGGAGGCTTGATGCGGCGGATGGCGAGCGACGATGCCTGACCGCAGCCGGAGTTTCCC
>CAYTTU010000243.1:0-2871 GCA_964440905.1 uncultured Acidimicrobiia bacterium
GAAGTCTTGTCATGCGATGGATCCCCTCAGGACCTGACCTCATGCCGGCTGCGCCGCCCATTCGCCCTGGCCATCGGCACGGCTCACCGCCAATAGCCAATAGCTGCCGGTCTTCCGGCCAGTCATTTACGCAGAGACCACACCGGTGTAACCTTCACCCTCACATGCCATCGCGGAAGTCCTCCCGCAACGGGCGGGGCGGGACGTCCCGAAGCACCAAAACGACGGCTTCGCCCCCGAAACGGTCCCTGCTGGCGGCCCTTCGGGAGCGGATTCGCAACGGTTTCGGCCGCCACACCGACGACCTGTGGGGAGCGATCCTCCTGGTCGCCGGTCTGTTGGTGGGCCTTTCTTTCTTTGGGCTCGCCGGCCCGGTAGGGCGTGGCGTCGTCTCCGGGTTCCGTCTTGCCTTCGGCATCTGGGGTTATGCGGTTGCCCCGGCCCTGCTGGCCCTAGGGATCCTGCTGCTGGTGATCCGCCACCGCGAGGACTTCCGCCGCATCGTTCTCGGTTTCGCGGTCACCTTCGCCTCGTCTCTGGCCATGTTCCACCTGATGACTGGCACCGTCTCGCTGGCCGAGTCGCTCGATTTGGTGCGCGATCGGGGAGGGGCGGTGGGTTCGCTGCTCGCCTTCCCGCTGCGCCGCCTGATCGGTTTCTGGGGGGCGTTCACGGTCCTGGTGGCATTCACCGCGCTCGGCGTGCTCATGATGACCCGCACCACCGTGCGCGAGGCGCTGCGCACCCTGCGCCATGCGATCGCCGCCGGTTGGCAACGGCTGCGCACCCGCCCGCAACGGCGGCGTCGCCGCCGTCCCGTCGTCGAGGTGCGTACCAGCACCCCGACCCCTGCGGGGCGTCCCCGCCTGGTGGTGGTCAATCCCGATCCGGTCCCGGTCCGGTCGACGGCGCCGACTCCGGGTGCTCGGCCCGCCCCGGCACCGGTGATCAAGCCCCCGCCCGCCGCCAAACCGTCCGCCCCGATGGCCGCGCCGCGCGTCGCTCCCAAGCCGGGCTACACGCTGCCTCCGCTGGAGTTGTTGGCGCTCGGCGGCGGGGCCGCCCACAACAAGAAGCTGCTCGACGACACCGCCCAGGAACTCGAGGAGGCGCTGCTGCAGCACGGGGTCGACGCCCGTCTCACCCGCATCGTCCCCGGCCCGACGGTGACCCGTTACGAGATCGAGCTCGCTCCCGGGGTGAAGGTGGCCCGGATCACCAGCCTGTCCCATGACATCGCCTACGCCCTGGCCACTCCCGACGTTCGGATCCTCGCCCCGATCCCGGGCAAGAGCGCCATTGGCGTCGAGGTCCCCAACCGCCGCCGCCAACTGGTGACCCTGGGCGACATCCTGCGCAGCCCCGAGGCCAAGGAGGCGGTCCATCCGCTCTCGGTGGCCCTGGGCATGGACGTGTCGGGGCGTCCCCACATGCTCAACCTGTCAGAACTGCCCCACGTGCTCATCGCCGGGGCCACCGGTGCCGGCAAGTCGTCGTGCATCAACGCCATCGTGACCTCGTTGCTGATGCGCACCACCCCGGAGGAGGTGCGACTGATCCTGGTCGACCCGAAGCGGGTCGAGTTGGGGCAGTACAACGACGTGCCCCACCTGCTCACCCGGGTGATCACCAATCCCAAGAAGGCGGCCGATGCCCTGCAGTGGGCGGTGCGGGAGATGGACCTGCGCTACGACCTGCTCGCCGAGTCCGGGGTGCGCGACATCACCGGGTACCACGAGAAGTTCGACCGGGGGATGCTGGAGGGGGAGCGCTTCATCCGGTTCCCCTACATAGTGATCGTGGTCGACGAGCTCAACGACCTGATGATCGTGGCGGGGCGTGCCGTGGAGGACGCCATCGTGCGCATCGCCCAGATGGCCCGAGCCGTCGGCATCCACCTGGTGATCGCCACCCAGCGCCCCTCCGTGGACGTGATCACCGGCGTGATCAAGGCAAACATTCCGTCGCGGCTCGCCTTCTCGGTCGCCTCCCAGGCCGACAGCCGGGTGATCCTCGACCTCTCTGGAGCGGAGAAGTTGATCGGACTGGGCGACATGATCGTGGTTACCGCCCGCGACCCCAAGGCGGAGCGCATCCAGGGCGCCTGGGTGTCGGAAGAGGAGGTCCGCACCATCGTGAACTTCGTCCGCGAGCAGCGTCGCGCCCAGTACGAGGAGAGCGTGTTCGAAGCGGCCGAAGCCGCCGCCAAGAGCGACGACGAGTTCGAGGGCGAGGACGCCGACATCATCCGCCAGGCGATCGACATCGTGGTTCGCTCCCAGCTGGGATCCACCTCGATGCTGCAGCGCAAGCTCCGCATCGGCTTTTCCCGGGCGGGACGGGTGATGGACATTCTGGAGCGGCGCGGCATCGTCGGTCCGTCCGAAGGCTCCAAGGCACGCGAGGTGCTGCTCACCGTGGAGGAGCTACAAGAGATGTTGGGCGAGTCGGTGGATGTGTAGGTATCAGGCACTAGGCACTCGGCACTAGAGACTGGCCGTCTCCGGTCTCCGGTCTCCGGTCTCCGGTTTCGGGCATCGGGCATCGGGTAGCCGATAATGTCCACCCTCGATGGACCCCCTCCAACTCCTCGACACTGACGGCCGTCTGCTCGGGCCATCGCCGATCTCGTTGGAGGAGGAGCGGCGGCTGTTTGCCACCATGGTCACCGCCCGGGCCTACGACCACAAGGCATCGGCACTGCAGCGCCAGGGACGTCTCGCCACGTACGCCCAGTTCGAGGGTCAGGAGGCCGCCCAGGTGGGCAGCGCCGCGGCGCTGCGGCCCGACGACTGGATGGTGGGCACCTACCGCGACGCCGCCGCCATGTGGATGCAGGGCTACACCTGGGACTGCCTGCTGCTGTGGCGT
>CAYTTU010000244.1:0-3006 GCA_964440905.1 uncultured Acidimicrobiia bacterium
TCCCGACATGACCATCCTCCAAGGCGCAGAACTCAACATTGGAACCGACGGGGGAGTTGACTACGACCCCGAGTTCCTCTCCGGACTCGAATTCGGTGTGGCCAGCGTCCACTCTGCCTTCACGCTGGACCGCAAGAAGCAGACCGCCCGGGTCGTGGCGGCGATGCGCAATCCGGCGGTGAACGTCATCGGCCACCTCACCGGGCGGCGCATCGGCAAGCGGCCCGGTATCGAGATCGATCTCGACGAGGTGCTCGCTACCGCCGTGGAGACCGGGTGTGCCCTGGAGATCAACGGGCACCTCGATCGACTCGATCCACCCGAGGAGATGTTGCGTCACGCCCGCGAGGCTGGGGTACGGCTCACCCTCGGCAGTGACGCCCACGACACCCGGGAATTAGACAATGCCTTGAATGCGGTGCGCCATTCCCGGCGCGCCTGGGTGGAGAAGCCGCAGGTGGTCAACACCTGGACCGCCCGGCAGTTCCTCAAGTGGGTTAGGGAGAAGAGGGAGTAGGTGGCGATTGGCGATTGGCTATTGGCGATTGGCTATTGGCCAGAGCGATGGGCGATGGGCTGTCAGCTACCTCTGAGAGGTGAACCCGTCAATCCGCCGGCTCTTCCACAAACCATTCGGTGTATTCGCAGCAGGCTCCGTCGCGGAACCGGAGTAAGAACACGTTGTGGAATACCGAGCCGTCTGTGTACTCGGTGCGCCCGGTGGTGGCGGCACGGTCGCCACTCACCGCCCACAGTCGATAGTCCGCTTCCCATGATCCCGGGGCATCCGAGATGTCCTTCCACGCCGCCACCACCGCATCGCGGCCGATCACGGGTTCCTCGAACGGCCTGAAGCGGTACACGACGTCGGCGGTAAAGAGAGCTCCGATGGCTTCGGGGTCGTTGGTACGCCACGCGGCGACATACGCATCGAGCCAGGACTGCACGACGGCAGGAGTAACACGCATCGGCAGAAGCTATCAGCTGTCAGTCTCTTTGGTCATCGCTCATCGCTCATCGCGCATCGCCCCTCGCCCCCTTGCCCCTCGCTCATCGCCAATGACCAATAGCCAATAGCCAATCGCCAATCGCCAATAGCCAATGCCAATAGCCACCCGGTAGTCTCTCTCCCATGGATACCTCTGAGGAACGCATCGCCCTGTTCATGGACTTCGAGAACCTGGCGATCGGCGCCCGGGAGGATCTCAAGGGAGCCAAGTTCAACATGAAGCCGGTGGCCGACGCCCTGGCGGAGCGGGGCCGGGTCGTGGTGCGGCGCGCCTACGCCGACTGGAACCTGTTCGAGGACGCCCGGCGGATGCTCGCCGAACACCATGTCGAAATGATCGAGATTCCGCAGCGGATGGGGGCAAGCCGCAAGAACGCCGCCGACATCAAGATGGCCGTCGATGCCATCGAACTGTCATTCGAGCGCGACTACATCACCACCTACGTGATCGCCACCGGGGACAGCGACTTCACCCCCCTCGTGCACAAGCTCCGAGAGTTGAACAGGCGTGTGGTCGGGATCGGCCTGCGGGGGAGCACTTCGGCGATGCTGCCTCCGGCATGCGACGAGTTTCTGTTCTACGACTCGCTCGAGGGAGTGGAGATTCCGCAGCGCTCCCGGAAGCGGAGACAGGAGTCATCCGCCCCCGAGACGGTGGATGCCGAACCGGAGGCCGCGCCCGATCTGGACCGTCTCATCACCCAGACTCTTTCCGGTTTGCAACGGTCGGTGGACACGGTCGTGCTCGCCTCGGGGTTGAAGCGTGCCCTGCTGCGCAAGGATCCCACCTTCAGCGAGGCCAATCATGGATTCCGATCCTTTGGTGAGCTGCTCCGCAGCCTGCAGGGCCGCGGGGTCGTCGACCTCTCCGACAGCGGCTCGCGCGGCGACCCCGAGGTCACCTTCCCGGCATCGGGCGGTCCCGACGAGCACGCTTTCGACCTGCTGACCAAGGTGATCTCCCGGGCCAAGGGTCCGGTGCCGCTCTCCGGAGTAAAGGACAAGATCCGCAAGCTGGACTCGGGCTTCTCCGAGAAGGACTACGGGTATGGCTCGTTTCTTCAGTTCTCCCGGGCCGCGGCGGCGCGCGGCGTGATGACCATGGAGTGGTCCGAGGAGATCGACGACTACCTGCTCGCTCTGCCCGACTGATGATCGCCCGCCCGGTGGCGGTGGTTCGCCCCGTACCCGACTCGTTCATCTCTTGCGTCACGTCGCGTCCTGCCCGCCCCCCGCTCGATCCGGTGCTGGCCCGGCATCAGCACGCCGGCTACGCCGCGGCGTTGCAGTCAGGTGGCTTTGCGGTGCACCAGGCTCGGGTGTCCGAGGCCCACCCCGACAGTCCGTTTATCGAGGACACCGCCGTCGTGGTGGGCACCAGAGCCTTGCTCACCCGTCCCGGACATCCCTCGAGGCGCGGCGAGGTGGCGGCCGTCGGAAAGACCCTGGCGCGTTGGGTCGAACTGTCGGTGGTCGATGAGGGCACCATCGACGGCGGCGACGTCCTCCAATTGGGCGACCGGGTGCTGGTGGGGGCTAGCACCCGCACCGATGCCGCCGGGATCGCCGCATTGACCCGCTTCTGCGCTCCGGCTCCGGTGTTCCCGGTGCCGGTCCGGTCCACGCTGCATCTCAAGTCCGGTGTCTCCGCTCTCGACCCGGAGACCGTGTTGTGGCACCCGGCGGCATGCGACCGCGCCCATCTCGATGGGGTCCGGGTGATCGAGGTGCCCGGAGACGATCCCGAGGCAGCCAATGTGGTGCGGCTGGCCGACGGGGCGATCCTGGTGGGCTCGCACCACACCGTGACCGCCGAGCTTGTGTCGTACAGCGGTTTCGAGGTGCGCACCGTCGATGTCGGCGAGTTTGCTCGGGCCGACGGTGGACTCACCTGTCTGTCGCTGCGACTCCGTGCCGTGACCGCCGTATCCTCCGATCCATGACCGAACCGATCACCCCGCCACCGGCCGAGACTCTGCCTGAGACTCTGCCTGAGG
>CAYTTU010000245.1:0-27087 GCA_964440905.1 uncultured Acidimicrobiia bacterium
GCCTTCTCGGGATCGGCCAGCTTCACCTTGAGGTAGTCGGCGACCGCGCCGTTGGTCACCTGGCCGGCGGCGACGTTGACCCCGCCGCGCAATTCGGGATGCCGCTGCAGCGCGGTCGTCGTGCCGTCCGCCAGCGCCACCACATAGGGCAAGGTGGCGTTGGTCAGGGCATAGGTAGCGGTGTTGGGCACGGCTCCTGGAATATTCCCGACCGCGTAGTGAATCACCCCGTGCTGGGTGTACACCGGCTTGGAGTGGGTGGTCTCCTTGGCGGTGGCGATGCATCCCCCCTGGTCGATGGAGATGTCGACGATCACGCTGCCCGGTCGCATCGCCTTGACGATGTCCTCGGTGACCACGATCGGCGCCCGGGCTCCGGGGACGAGGACGGCTCCCACCACGAGATCGGAGGAAGTCACGTACTGCTCCACGGCGAGGCGCGACGACTTGACCGTCACCACGTTGGGCCAGCGCAGCTCGTCGAGGTGGCGCAGCGTGGCGACATTGAGGTCGAGGATGATCACCTCGGCCCCCATCCCTGCGGCGATCAGGGCGGCGTTGCGGCCCGCCATGCCGGCGCCGAGCACTGTCACCCGTCCCGGGGCGACGCCGGGAACCCCGCCGAGCAGCACCCCACGGCCCCCGCGGGGCCGCTCCAGGAAGTGGGCCCCGGCCTGGACGGCCATCCGTCCGGCGATCTCGCTCATCGGAGCCAGCAACGGAAGTGTGCCGTTGGGCAGTTGCACGGTCTCGTAGGCGATCGCGGTGACTCCGGCGGCGATGAGTCCTTTGGCCTCCTCGGGATAGGCGGCGAGGTGCAGGTAGGTGAACAGGATGTGCTGTTTGCCGAGCATGGCGATCTCGACCGGCTGCGGCTCCTTGACCTTGACGATGAGGCCGGCGGTGGAGAACACCGCGGCCGCGTCGGGGAGGATCTCGGCTCCCACGGCGGTGTAGTCGGCATCGGAGATGGAAGATCCTTCACCCGCCCCGGTCTGCACCACCACCCGGTGACCTTGGGCTACGAGTTCGCGCACCCCCACCGGAGTCATGGCGACGCGGTACTCCTCGGTCTTGATCTCGCGGGGCACGCCGACGATCAACTGATCCTCCTGGACGATGTCGGCCTCCAGATTGCCACGCCGCCGGGGGCGGTGCGCCGTAGCCCCGCCCCAAGCGTTGGGGCGGTAGCCGGGGGCTACTGTGGCCGGGATGGTCTCCACCACCGCGGCGGTAGTCCTGGCCGGAGGCGGCAGCCGCCGGCTGGGCCATCCCAAGCAGCTGATCCGGTTCCGCGAGCGACCCCTGTTGGAGCACGTGGTGACCGCGGCGCTGGCCTGGCCGGTGGATCGCGTGGTGGTGGTCCTGGGTGCCGCCGCCGAGGAGATCCTGACCGCGGTTCGATTCGGCGATGCCCTGGTCGCGGTCAACGACGACTGGGAGGAGGGGATCGCATCGTCATTACGGGTCGGACTCGACGTCATCGCCCGCGATCCCCATGTCGATCTCGTCTTCGTCGCCCTCGGCGACCAGCCCGGAATCCCCGCCGACGTCCCTGGTCTGCTTCTTGCCGCGGCGGAAGATTCGGCGCGGCTCGCCATGGTGCCGGTATATCGCTACGAGCGATCGAATCCGGTCCTGTTCCGGAGGCAACTTTGGGAGCGACTCATGACGCTGGAGGGCGACCAGGGCGCCGCCGAACTGTTGCGGGCCCACCCCGACTGGGTGGAGGAGGTGCGCGTCGACCATCTTCCGCCGCGGGACATCGACACGGCCGACGACGTCGCCGATCTCCTCGCCGGCGAGGGTCGTCACGGTGTGAGCCCGGCCGAGTCGCGTTAGGCTCGCCCCCGGCAGTCACGCGGTGCGACGAGAGAGGAGTGGGATGCCTTCCATCGACGCCATCGGAGGGATCGGGCATACGCATGCCACCAAGCTTCGCAAGGCCCGGATCCGAACGACCGAGGCGCTACTCAAGAAGGGTGCCACCCGAACCGACCGCAGGCATCTCGCCACCGCCACCGGATTCTCCGAGCAGCAGATCCTCGGGTGGGTCAATCGTGCCGACCTGATTCGGGTGAAGGGCGTCGGCGAGGAGTACTGCGACCTTCTCGAGGCAGCGGGGGTCGACACCGTGAAGGAACTCAAGACTCGCAAGGCCAATCCGCTGCACGCCAGGATGGTCGAGATCAACAATCAGAAGCAGTTGGTACGCCGCCTCCCTACCGCGGCGATGGTGGCATCGTGGATCGCTGCTGCGACACAGCTGCCTGCCGTCGTCAAGTACTAGCGCGGGTTCGTCTGTGAAACGGAGGAGGGGCCCCGGCGACGGGACCCCTCCTCGGGTGTGAGCACCGGCGACTGATCAGGCATCGGCCTTACCGGCCGCTCCCGTCTTCGCGCTAGCGGTGCTCTTCCGGGCGGCAGCCTTCTTGTCCGCCGCCTCGGCCATCGGAGCCTCGGGCTCCGCGGCCTTGTCCGGCTTGAAGGTGGCCCGCCAGTTGGCGAGCACATCCTCGAGCTGGTCGCGCAGCTTCTCGACCCGGCCCTGAAGGTGGTCGAAGTCCACCTTCTCCTTGATGTCGCCGACCACCTTGCCCTGACGGATCTCGGCGGTCATGCGCTCGCCCTCGGCCACCCACTTCTCGAACTCGCTCTTGGCGCCCTGGCGCCACGTGCCGGTCAGCTTGCCGAGCTTGCGGCCTGCCACCACTGGCGCCCCGACGGCGGCGTAAGCCGCCTTCTTGGCGCCGGCGGCGATCGCGGATGGCTCCTTGGTGGGAGCCTGGTCCTTGGTCATCGTGTCCATCTAGTCCTCCTCGGTATCTGAGACGAAGCTCCGGTAGATCTCCGTCAACGCTTGTTTCTGTCGTTCGTTGAGCGCGCTGTCGTTGCGAATCGCCTCGATCACTTCGGGGCGGGTGCCGCCGTCGAGCAGTCCGGCCCGCTCGTACAGGGTCTCCGCTGAGATCGACAGCCCGGCTGCGATGGCCTTCAGGATTCGACCCGACGGCTTGCGCAACCCGCGCTCGATCTGGCTCAGGTAGGGGTTGGAGATTCCCGCTCGCTCGGCGAGGTGCCGCAGCGAAATGGCGCTGCGCTCCCGCTGCTGGCGGATGAATTCTCCGACCTCTGTGACCTTCCGCATCGTGCTAGCAGAATACAACGAAGTGCTAGCAAAAGCAAGCACCAGGGGTTGCAGGTCCAGGGGGCGAGCCAATTCGCTCACCCCCTCAGGCCCCCCGCTATCGTCGCCGAGCGGAGAGGAGCGCCAGCTGACGGGCCAGGACGACTCGACGATCATCGTGATGCGGCGCGACGCCAGCCGCAGCGACATCGATCATGTCGTGGAGCGACTGCGTGATATCGGCGCCGAGGCTCATGTGTCCGCGGGCCAGATCCGGACCATCATCAGCGCGGTGGGGGATCGCGCGGTGATCCAGCAGTTGCCTTGGGAGGCGTTCCCCGGCGTGGACCGCGCGGTGCCGGTCCTCAAGCCATACAAGTTCGTGAGTCGCGACCTCCACCCCGAGGATTCGGTGGTCATGGTCGGCGACGTCGCCGTCGGTGGCCGGACCGTAGTGACCATCGCCGGGCCTTGCGCGGTGGAGAGTCGCGATCAGCTCTTCGTCACCGCCAGCGCCGTCCAAAAGGCCGGGGCGCGAATCCTGCGCGGAGATGCCTTCAAGCCCCGAACCTCACCGTACGCCTTTCAGGGTTTGGGGGAGAAGGGTCTGCAGCTGCTCGCCGAGGTGCGCGAGGAACTCGGGATTCCCTTCGTGGCCGAAGTGCTCGATCCCCGCGACGTCGACCTGGTGTCGTCGTACGCCGACCTGGTCCGGGTCGGGGCTCGCAACATGGCCAACTTCACCCTGCTCGCCGAGGTGGGGCGCCAGCCCAAACCGGTGATGCTGAAGCGGGGGTTCACCGCCACGATCGAGGAATGGCTCAATGCCGCCGAGTACGTCTACAAGGAGGGCAACCACCAGGTGATCCTCTGTGAGCGGGGCATCCGCACCTTCGAGCAGCAGACCCGCAACACCCTGGACATCTCGGCTGTACCGGTGGTGGAGGGGCTGTCGCATCTACCGGTGATGGTCGATCCGTCCCACTCCGGGGGACGACGCGCATTGGTGCCGGCATTGACCCGCGCCGCCATCGCCGCCGGCGCCGATGGTGTGATGATCGACGTGCATCCCGCCCCGGAGACGGCGCTGGCCGATGGAGGACAGGCGCTGCTCCCCGCCGAGTTCGCCACTCTGATGGATGAAGTGCGTGCCGTGGCCGCCGCGGTGGGGCGCGAGGCCTGACCTGCCTGGTGCCTGGTGCAGAGTGCCTAGTGCCTTCCGTAGAAGAGCCGCTCGACCACACGCCGGGCGCGGCGGGTGAGGCGGCGGTACTCCTCGCGCAATGCGGTGCGGGGGTGGATGTCGTAGCCCAGGGACCGCGCCAGCACCGCGGCCTCGATCGGATCGGTGGGGAGCGAGTCCCGACTGCGACCGGCCCGCAGGTAGAGGCGGTTGCGCACCGCGGCGCAGAAGCGATAGGCGGCGTCGAGATCGGCGGCATCCTCGGTGGCGAGCAATCCAAGTCGATGGGCCGCCGCCAGCGCCTCTAGGGTCGATGGGGTGCGCAGGCTGGCATTGGACCGACCGTGCTCCATCTGGACGAGCTGCGCCACCCACTCGATGTCGGCCAGACCGCCGCGGCCGAGCTTCACATGGAACTCCGGATCCTCTCCCAGGGGGATGCGCTCCTCCTCGATCCGCGCCTTCATGGCGCGAATCGAGCCACGCCGCTCGTCGTCGAAGTCGGGCGGAAACGCGTGGCCATGGGCAGCGGCGACAAACGCCTCGCCGAGTGGGACGTCACCCGCAGCGACCCGGATCCGGAGCAGCGATTGATGCTCCCAGGTGAGCGCCCACCGGCCCCAGTACTCCTCGTAGGAATCCAACGACCGAGCAATGGCTCCCTTCTTCCCCTCCGGACGGAGATCGAGGTCGAGAGGCGGAGGGGGCAGCCCCAGAGCCGAGCCTCCGAGTGCCGTCGCCATCAGCTCGGTCACCCGGGTAGCGGCTGCGGTGTCGGTTTCGGCGGAACCCCGGTAGACCACCAACCCGTCCAGGTCGGATGCGTAATTCAGCTCCCCTCCGCCCCACTTGCCGAGAGCCATCACCGCGATAGGAGGGGGCTCCATTCCCTGGCGGCGCACCTCGTCGCATGCAGCCACCAGAGCTCCCTCGACCAGGGCATCGGCCACCGCAGTGAGTCGGTGTCCGACGGCCACGGCGTCGGCGAGACCGGCGACGTCGGCGGCCACGATGGTGAGCAGCTGCTCTCCCCAGAAACGGTGCAGCGCCGCCACCCGCTCAGACTGCTCGACTCGCACCTCTGATCGCGACCGGGCGGCCGCGATCAGGGTGTCGCGGTCGTCGCCCACCGCGAGGGCGGTGTCGTTCCCGAAGGAGGCGAGCACCGCGGGGAGCCGATCCACCAGCCGCCCGGCGGCACGGGAGGTTCCGAGTAGCCGACACAGCCGCTCCGCGGCCACCGGGTTGTCGCGCAGCGTTCCCACCAGTAGGGCGGTGCCTCCGTCGCCTCCGGCGAGGACCCGCAGCTGGGCGAGACCGAGGTCGGGATCGGGGGCTTGAGACAGCCACTCCATCAGCAGCGGAAGCATCTGCTGCATGAGACGGCTGCGACGCGACAGGCCGGCGGTGAGCTCACCGACCGCGGCGCGGGCTCCGGCGGAGTCGGTGAAGCCCATCAGGGTCAGCTGGCGGTCGGCCGGTGCCGCGGTGGCAAATGCCTCCAACAGCGGCCGGAAGAACAGACGCTCATGAATGGTGCGCACCTCACCGCGGTAGCGCGCCAAATCGCTCTCGAACTGTTCCAAAGCCTCCGAGCCGGGGGCGTCCCGATACCCCATGTTCTGGGCCACCCGGTGCCGTCCGTCGCGCTCCGGCGGGACAGTGTGGGTCTGGCGCAGGTCATAGAGCTGGATGCGGTGCTCGACGGTACGCAGCCACCGATACGCGGTGGCGAGCGCTGCCGCGTCGCCATCGGCGACATAACCGCCTTCCCCCAGGCGATAAAGAGCCTCGAGGGTGTTGGCCGAGCGCAGCTCGGCGTCGGCGCGGCCGTGCACCAGTTGCAGAAGCTGCACTGCGAACTCGACGTCGCGGATTCCGCCCACGCCGCGTTTCAGTTCGTCGTCACCGGCCCGGCTCTCGGTGCGTGCCTTCATCGCCCGGATCTCTCGCACCGCCTCGGCCCCGAGCGACTCGGGGTGGGTGAAAGACACAACCGCCTTCTCGAACGCCGCACCGAGCGCGGCATCCCCGGCGGCGAAGCGCGCCTTGAGCATCGCCTGGCGCTCCCATGTCGCCGCCCACTGCTCCCAGTAGGCGACGTACGAATCCAGGGTCCGGGTGAGCGGCCCTGCCGAGCCTTCGGGCCGGAGGTCGGCATCGACCCGCCATGCGACCCCGTCGGGGGTGCGCTCCGAGAGCAGGGTGATGATTCGTCCGGCCGCAGCGGTGGCGACCGAGGTGTCTCCCTCGTGGACGAAGGTCAGGTCGATGTCGGAGGCGTAGTTGAGCTCGCGTCCGCCCCACTTCCCCAGGGAGATCACCGTGAGGCGGGTCGACGGCGGGAGGGGCGTCATCGCCACGGCGGCACCGACTGCGGCGTCGGCGAGATCGGAGAGGGCGACCCCCACCGCGGGCATTTCGATCGCCCCGGTGAGGTCGAGACCGGCGATGGTGAGCATGCCGGCCGCCACGCCGCGTCGCAGGGTCGCCGGGTCGCTCACGGCTCTTTCGAATCGTGGCGCAGGAACCGCCGCGGCGGCGATGGCAGCAACCGCGTCCTCCCCGAGGAAGAGCGCCAACCGGGGGAGGGCACGACCCGAGGCGCACAGTGCCACCAACCGCCGTGCCGCGTCGGGGTCATCCAGGCCGAGGGCGGCCAATCCCGGAACCGCGGCGAGCAATCGTCCGAGCCGGTTGCCGGCGGCTTCGGGCTCGGCTCCTGCGGAGAGGTCGGCGAGTGCCGGCCACACTCGTTGCGGATCTCTTGCCCACAGGGTGGCTGCCAGCGGCTCGGGCACCGGAATGCGGGTCGTCACCTTCTGAGGGTACGGCTCCGTCGGCCGGTCGAGAGGCTCTCGCTAGGCTCGCCACGATGAGGGTGATCATCGACGGGGAGTCCTGGGACCCCTCCGTCGCCGCCATCTCGGTGTTCGACTGGGCCCTGATCCGCGGCCTTGCGGTATTCGAAGTGGTTCGCGTCTACGGCTCCTCCCTGTTTCGGCTCGGCGCACACCTCGATCGCCTCGCCACCAGCGCCGCGGCGCTTGCCATCGCGTTCCCCGAGCGCACCGCACTCGCCGCCGACATGACCCGCGTCGCATCTTCCTCCGGCGACGGCCACGTCCGGGTGATCCTTACTTCGGGAGGGCGGGATCCGGAGGTGTCCGCGCCGCCAAGAGTGTTGGTGATGTGGGAGCCTCTGCCCGCGGTGCCCGACCGGGTGTCGGTGCTCCCGGTGATCGCCCCGTGGCATCCGGCGACCGTGGAGTCCGGGTTCCCCGGAGTCAAGTGGACCTCCTATGCGCCGAACATGGCGACCACCGACCGGGCGCGCCGCCTCGGCTTCGACGATGCCCTGCTCACCACCACCGATGGCATCGTTCTAGAAGGTCCGACCTTTTCCTACGCCTGGATGCGCCACGACCGACTCGAGACACCCTCGCTCGATCTCGGAATCCTCCCGTCGATCACCCGCGACGTGGTCCTGGAGTGCGCCCGCCAAGTCGGCCTGCCGGTGTCCGAAGGACATTTCCCCCTGCAGGCGGTGCTCGGGGCCGACGAGGTGCTGGCGCTCTCCACGGTCAAGCAGGTGAGTCCGGTTGACCGGGTGGGGAACCACCAGGTACCGGGCGGCCCGGTGGCGGGTGCGCTTTCCGCAGCGTTTGCGAGTGCCGTGGCAGCCGAGATCGCCGCGGCCGGAGCCACCCCGTAGACTGTCGCCCTTCCGCCCATCACAAGGGGATGCATGGAGATACGCGCTCGATCGGTGCTGTTCGCCCCGGACGCCGCCGAACTGCGCCGGCTCACCGCCGAGCAGCCCACGGCTCATCTCACCGAGCACGGCAACTACGACATCGTCACCCGGGTCACCGCCCGGTCCAAGGGTTCGACGTTCATCGTTTCCGACGAACCGCACCGTCACACCGACCCGGTGATCGGCCGCGATGCCTATCGGGCACTCGCCGCCAAGCAGGACGAGTTCATCGCGTCGCGCGACATGATCGTGCTCGACGGATACATCGGCGATCACCCGGCAGCGCGGATGCGTACCCGCCTGGTGGTGGAGAGCAGCAACGCCAACCTGGCGGCCATGCAGCAGCTCCTGTACTTCCCGGTGGATGATGACGCTGAGCCCGAGCTGACCGTCGTCTACACCCCCAACCTCGGGGTTCCTGGCTTTCCCGACGATCGGGCCATCCTCGTGGATCTCGACAGCGGTGTGACCCGGGTGTTCAACGCGGACTACTTCGGCGAGTCCAAGATGGGCGGGTTGCGAATGTGGGACGCCGCCATGTATCGCCGCGGCGGGCTGGCCATGCACAGCGGCCTCAAGCTGGTCGGCGATGGAGCGGCGCGGCGTGCCGGCCTGGTGGTGGGCCTCTCGGGTACCGGCAAGACCACGACCACCTTCTCCACCGCCGGAGGTGGTGCCCCGGTTCAGGACGACTACGTCGCCCTATTCCCCGGGGGCAAGGTGTATGGCACCGAGGCAGGCACCTTTGCCAAGGTCTACGGACTCACCCCGCAGTCGGAGCCGGCGGTGTGGCACGGCGCCACCCAGGCACGGTCCTATCTGGAGAACGTCGCCATCGACGGCAGCGGGAAGGTCGATTGGCTGGATCGGTCTCACACTGAAAACAGCCGGGCGGTGATCGCCGGAGCCGACATTCCCGGACTCATCGCCCCGGTCAACGTGGAGCGCGCCGACTTCATGCTGATCCTCAACCGCAACGCCTCGATCGTTCCCGCGGTGACCCGGCTCACCAAGGACCAGGCGGCGGCCTACTTCATGCTCGGTGAGACCCAGGGCACCAGCGCCGGGGGAGTCGCCGAAGCAGGCAAGGCGCTGCGGGTGCCGGGCACCAATCCGTTCTTCGCCTACCGCCACGAGTGGCAGGGAAACCGGTTGCGCGAAATCCTCGACACCTGCGAACTCGAAGTGTTCGTGCTCAACACCGGGAGGGTGGGTGGCGGTGACGGTGATGAACGCTCCCGCAAGGTCACCCCGGCGGTGTCGGCCGCGATCGTGTCCGCCATCACCCACGGTGGTATCGAGTGGGTGGAAGATTCCGACTTCAGCTATCAGGTGGCCGCAGTGGTTCCCGGGGTGGACGATCCGGAACTCCTCCAGCCCCGACTGCTGTACCAGCGCCAACACCGCTCCACTGAGTACGCCGAGCTGGTGACGACGCTCCACCGAGAGCGGCGGGAGCACCTCGCCGGTTACCGCGACCTCCTGCCGGAGATCGCCGCCGCAGTGTGAACGCTATTGCCGCCGCGGCTCTGGTCGACGACCTCTATCGGGAGGCCGTGACCACCCCGGGCAACATCGACGACGCCGCCCTCGCCGAGTGGATGGAGCAGGCTCTCGAGGCGGTGGGACACGACCGGGCGCTGTCCAAGCCGCTACGCGCCGCGGTGCGCAACGCCCGTCGTTTGGTCGCTCGCCTCGGTCCTGAAGCCCGAGCCTTCCCCGACTGGCGCAATGGGGTCGACGAGGTGCTCGCCACCCGGGGGTGGGAGCCGCAGCTCGAACTGGTGCGCGTCGCGTTGGAGGCGGCACCCGACCCGGAGCTGTTTGCCGCCGTGAAGGAGCGTCACCGCGCCGTCCACTTCACCGAGTGGATGGAAGGGGTGGATTACGAGGAGTGGGTGGGAAGTAGATAGTTGCCAGCCGCCAGCTAACCGCTCGATGTTCAGGCTGGACCAAGTTCTCTCGCCTCGCGCCACGACTCCCGGGACTCTTTGGCGGCGACCAGGGCCACGAGGAGCGCCGCAGCCGGGTCGGCCCACCACCATCCAAGCCCCGCGTTGAGGGCGAGACCGATGCTCGTGCCACCGGCGAGGGCAGCGTCGAGTGCGGTCAGCGCGGCTTCGGAGCGCAGCGGAGCCGAGTCGAGCCGGCGGGCGAGTCGCCCCTTGAAGAGTGCCAGGGTCGCCATCACCACCGCGGTCACGACCAGGTAGGCGATTCCCCACGCGGACTCTCCCGGTCGGCGGCCGGAGATGAGGTCCCGACCAGCCACCACGAAGAGCACGGCGGCAAGGAGGGCGAAAGCGACCGACACCAACCGGAGGGCCCGGGCAGTCCGATCGGGGTGGTCGGAGACATGGCCCGGGACGATGTGCCACACGACCACGACCGAGGCGAATACCTCGATGATCGAGTCGAAGCCGAAGCCGATCAGCGCCAGGGATGCTGCCGCGATCCCCAGTCCGATGGTGAGCACGGCTTCGCCCAGGTTCCAGGCGATGGTGGCGTACTCAAGACGCAGCGCCAGGCGCTGCAGGTGCCCTCGATCTTCGGTGATCACGAGGTCCGATGATGGCAGATGGCTGTCAGGTGCCGCTGCTGGGCTGTCGCCTGCTGGTTGACGGCTCTCTCGACTCCGAACTCCGAACTCTGAACTCTGAACTCTGAACTCTGAACTCTGAACTCTGAACTCTGAACTCAGAGCAGCACTGTCGCAATCGCCAGGAACCCGCCAAAGCCCACCATGTCGGTGATCATCGTCATGAAGATGTTCGACGCCATTGCCGGGTCCTGACCGAGGCGATGCAGCACCACCGGGATCGCGGACCCGGCGAGGTTGGCGACTATCAGGTTCACCTGGGCGGCGAGGGCGATGACCAGGCCGATCTTGAGGTTGTGGGTGAAGGCAGTGGCGATCAGGCCCGACATCACGCCCACCACGAACCCATTGACCACCCCGATGAGCAGTGCCTTGCCCAGCACCCGGCGCACCTGTCCGCCGGGGATGGTCGACACCGCCATGGCGCGGATGATTACCGCCTGGCTCTGGGCCCCGCTGTTGCCCCCCACCGAGGCCACCACCGGCATGTAGGCGGCGAGGACCGCCACCCGCCCGATCACCGGTTCGAATCGGCTCACCACGAAACCCACCGCCAGCGCGGTGGCGAGGTTGACCGCGGTCCAGGGGAGGCGATGACGCACCGAGCGATAAAACGGGGTGTAGATCGTCTCCTCGACTCCGGCGCCGACCATGGCGGCGATGTCCTCGCTCGCCTCCCTCTGCACCGCCTCGATGACGTCATCGACCGTGACGATCCCGAGCAGCACGCCGCTCTCGTCCACTACCGGCATGGCGAGGAGTCCGTAGCGCTGGATCAGCTCGGCCACCTCACTGCGGTCGGATCGGGGACCCACCGATACCGGGTTACGCACCATCACGTCGTCGATGGCGGTGGAGGGACGGGCGAACACCAGCTCGCGAAACGAGATCACCCCGACGAGGCGGTGCTCGGGATCGACGACGTAGACGTAGCTCAGGTTCTCCAGACCCTCGTGGAGACGGCGCAGCGCCTCGATCGCTTCACCCGCCGGCAGCCCGGAGATGAGGGTCGCCGGCTCGGGCGTCATCAACCCTCCGGCGGCGTCGGGGGGGTACCGGAGGATGTCGCGGATGTCATCGACCTGGTCATCGGTCATGGCGCCAAAGATGGCTTCTCTGGTCCCGGCCTCGAGGTGCCCGGCGATGTCGGCTGCCTCCTCCGGGGCCAGGGCGGACATCGCCGCGGCGGCGTCGGCGACGTCGAGCTCCTCCATGACTTCTGCGGCAGCCTGCTCGTGCATCTCCTCGAGCACGTCGGCGGCGTCACCGGGGGAGAGATCGGCGATCAGGTCGGCGGCGTCCTCCTCGCCGATCGCCTCGAGGATGTCGGCAGCATCGTGGGGATCGGCTCCGGCGAGGGCGGTCCACTCCTCCTCATGACTGTCGAGGTAGTCCGCGGCCTCAGATGGGCGGCGGCGCGCCAGGTCGCGCAGGGCGATCGCCAGGTCGCGGGGTCGGCGGAGACGGAGTCGCATGGTGAGCCGATTCAAGCACCGGCTCGGAAGGGTTCACGACAAACCAAGGATCGGCCCGCGGACTGTGCCGCGGGCCGATCCCGGTGGGTGGCAGGCCCTCGAGGGGGGCACGAGGACCTGCGGGTGGAGTGGCCCGTGGGGAGGGCCACCGTGCGGCGATGCTACCGCCGGGAGTGGTCAAGACAAATCCCGGCGCGGTGTGGTCAGTGAGTCGGTGTGGCGAGGCCGACGAGATGCTCGACGATCGAACGCCAGTCGAAGGTCTCGTTCACCTCGGACGCCTTGACGAGAATGAGCCGGTCCTCAGGAACGTACCGGGGAACGATCCGATCGAGGATGTCTTCGATCTCGTCGCGGAAGGCGTCGTTGGTGCTGCGCACTCCGTCGGGCAGCAGGGCGACATCGGGATAGAGGCGCACGAAGAGGTCGTAGGTGCGTGCCCAGTTGCGCACCAACGGCTCGACGTCGAAGGGATCGACCCCGCCCGTGGCTCGGAGGAAGTATGCGAAGTTGTCCACCACGGCGCGATCGGTCACCAGCACCTCGGCACGGCGCCACAGCTCCAACTCCTGTTGCACCTGGGTCATCAACACCCAGAGCTGCGCCTCGGCGGTGGCTCCCTCGTTGAGACCGAGCGGGTTGAACCGGACCACCTCGCGTCCCACCTCCACGCTGCGGCCGGTGCGGCCCACGGCTCCGGCGAACGAGTGGACCGCGTTGGTCTTGCGGACCGAGTGGGACCCGATGAAGGCGATCTTGGCGCAGCTGGTGGCGGTCATCGGCGGGGTGAACGGTAGTCCCCGCCAGCCGCGAGTTCCAATGGTGTGATTCAGGACGAGATCTCAGGTCTCAGACCTCAGATCTCAGGCTGGAATCCGTGTGACATCTGAGATCTGACATCTGACATTTTCCACGAGAGGCGGCGACCGGACGGGTTACCCTCGGCGCTCGGAAGGAGGTGACCGTGGAGCGACTCACCCAGTACTCGCACGGGGCCGGTTGAGCATGCAAGCTCGCCCCTGGTGAGTTGGCGCAGGTCCTGCGCCGCCTGCACAACCTGCCTGCCACCCGGCATCCCGACCTGATCGTCGGCTTCGATGGTTCCGACGATGCCGGCGTGTTCCGCATCTCCGCGGACACGGCGCTGGTGCAAACGGTGGACTTCTTCACCCCGATCGTCGACGACCCCGGCGACTGGGGTCGGATCGCCGCGGCCAACGCGCTCTCCGACATCTACGCGATGGGGGGCGTGCCGCTCACCGCGCTGCAGGTGGTCGGTTGGCCGCGCGACAGGATCCCCTTCGAGGTCCTTGGCGATGTCCTCGTCGGGGCGGCCGAGGTGATGGGCACCGCCGGGGTGACCATCGTCGGCGGTCACTCGATCGACGACCCCGAACCCAAAGTGGGCTTCGCCGTCACCGGGACGGTCCATCCCGAGCGCATACTGCGCAACACCGGTGGCCGGCCCGGGGATGTGCTCGTGTTGACCAAGCCGATCGGCACCGGTGTGATCGCCACCGCGATCAAGCGGGGAACTGTCGACGCCGCGGTGGCTCGGGCAGCGGTCGCGGTGATGGTGACGCTAAACGACCGATCCGGGCGGGCGGCTCTTGCGGCGGGTGCCTCGGCAGCCACCGACGTCACCGGCTTCGGGTTGCTCGGGCACCTCGGGGAGATGCTCGACGGTGTAGGCGCCGATCTCGATTCGGGCGGAGTTCCACTGCTCGCTGGGGCGGAAGAACTCGCCACGGCCGGAGTGGTCCCCGGAGGGACCCGCCGCAACCTGGAGCACGCCGCCGGCTTCACCGACTTCGGGAGCCTCGACGAAGTGATGCGCCTGCTGCTCGCCGACGCCCAGACCAGCGGCGGACTCCTCATCGCGCTGGCGCCCGCTGCCGCGGGCGGGTTGCTGTCCACGCTCACCCGGGAGGGGGTGCTCCCGGCGGTGATCGGCACCCTTACCGCCTCCCACCCCGGAAGGATCGTGGTGACATGACTGACCGTTCCGCCGAGCGCCTCGCCGCCATCGCCGACGCCCTGTCGATCGGCCGCCTGCAGCGCCACATATTTCTCTGCGCCGACGCCACCACCCCGAACTGCGCCCCCCGAGAGGAGGGGCAGGCCACCTGGGCATATACCAAGGCAAGGCTCAAGGATCTGGGCTTGGCCTCGGCACCTCCCACCTGGCGCAACGACCTCGCTGCCGAGCCCGTGCCCCAACCGGGGGAGGGATCGGTGCTGCGCACCAAGGTCGACTGCTTTCGCGTCTGCGAGCAGGGTCCGATCGCGGTGGTCTATCCGGACGGGGTTTGGTACCGCGGGGTGACCCCGGAGGTGATGGAGCGGATCATCACCGAGCACGTGGTCGGGGGACGGGTGGTCACCGAACATGCCTTCGCCGTCGATCCCCTGGACTCCCCCCTTGTGGGGGAGCCGACCGACCGTCATTCGGTCGGGGGTATTGATGCGGCCGGGTCCTAACCTCGGCCGGTGAAGCGCCGCACTCTGATAGGAAGCGCCGCGGTCGCCTGGATCGCCTGGCGCCTGTTCGGGGGCGAGGCCGGCCCCCGAATCACCGGGGTGCAGAGCCGTCCCCCGGGTCCCACCGGGCGCACCATCGTGGCCGGAAGGCAGGAGTTCTTCGTGCGCGAGGCGGGGCCCGAGGATGGTCCACCGTTGGTGCTCCTCCACGGCTGGCTCTACGACGGGCACGCCACCTGGCACCGAGTGCTGCCCCGCCTGACGGCCACCCACCGTGTCACGGTGATCGACCTGCGCAATCACGGCAAGAGCGATCGGATCCGCGATCACTTCGACATCGCCGATGCTGCCGACGATGTCGCCCGGGTGCTGGACACGCTCGGCCTCGGCGCGGTCCCGGTGGTGGGGTACTCGATGGGAGGGATGACCGCGCAGGAGCTGGCACTGCGACACCCGGGCCGCGTCACTCGGCTGGTGTTGGCCGCCACCGCCGCTCATCCGGTGCCCTATCCCCGCGCACTGTCGGTGCCGCTCTTCGGACTCGGAAGGGCGCTGAGCCGAATCGATCGCACCCTGCTGCCGCGTATCGCCCACCGGTATCTCACCGCCACCGGAGTGTTCCACTCGGAGCACTCCGCCTGGTTGTGGCAGATCCTGCTCGACCGCGACACCGACCTCTATTACGAGGCCGGGTTCGCCATCCTGCGCTTCGATGCCACCGACCGCGTCTCGAGGATCGCCTGTCCGACGCTGTGCATCATCCCCACCGAGGATCAACTGATCCCGGCCCGGCAGCAGTACGCCACTGCGGCGGCGATATCGGGCTCAACGGTGGTGGAGGTGGTCGGCGGCCGACACGAAGCGATCCTGAGTCATCCCGACGATTTCGCCAAGGCGATTCTCGACTTTGTCGGATGAGACTTCGATCGCCCCGGCGAACCGGGGCGATCGTGTTCAGGTGCTTCTAGTGCTCGCGTCCGGCGATCTGCTTGGCAATCAGCAGCCCGACGGCAACGACCACGAGGAGCAACAGGATCTTCTTGACCACTGATGACTCCCCTGGTTGGTGACGTGATGATATCGGCTTTCCGTTCTTGGACCGCGGCGCGCCGTCCTTGGTGGGCCGACCGGGCCGCCGGGGATCGCCGGTACCCTGCGCCGCCACCCGTGATCACCCACCTGCCCTCGCCCGCCGCCATCAGTCCGTTGGAACACGGGGGCCGCTGATGTCGCGCTGGCGCTCCTGGGTGGCCCTGATCAAGCCGCGCATCATCGAGTTGCTTCTGATCACGACCGTCCCCGCCATGGTCCTGGCGGAGCGGGGATGGCCCGGCGTCGGCCTGGTGACCGCCACGCTGGTCGGGGGCGTGCTCACTGCCGGGGGCGCTAACGCCCTCAACAACGTCGTCGACCGGGATCTGGACGCCAAGATGGACCGTACCCGGCGCCGGCCGCTGCCCCGGGCCGACCTGGGTCCGGTCGAGGCGCTCATTGCCGGGCTGGTGCTCGGTGCCACCGGGGTGGTGTGGCTGTGGTTCACCACCACTCCGCTGGCGGCGATCCTGGCCCTGGCGGCGATGGCCTTCTACGTCGTGGTGTACACCCTGGCGCTGAAGCGGACCACTCCGCAGAACATCGTGATCGGCGGCGCTGCCGGTGCTGCCCCGGCTCTGATCGGCTGGGCGGCGGTCACCGGATCCGTGTCGCTCGAGCCCTGGCTGCTCTTTGCCATCGTCTTCTTCTGGACCCCACCGCATTTCTGGGCCCTGGCGATCCGGTTCCGTGACGATTACGCCGCCGCCGGAATCCCGATGCTGCCGGTCGTGGCCGGAGTGCCCGCGGCGGCGGTACAGATCGTGCTCTATGCGGTGGTGCTGTTCGGGGTCACCCTGCTGCTCGCCCCGGTGGCGGCACTCGGTACGGTGTATCTGACGGTTGCCATCGCACTCGGAGCAGGTTTTGTTCTTGGGGGGCTCGCCCTGGTGCAGCGCCCGTCGCGGGCGCTGGCACTGTTCCGCTACTCGAACCTCTACCTCGCCCTGCTCTTCGGGGCCGTGGCGCTCGACGTGCTGGTGGCGGCGTGAGCGACCGCGTCTGGATCGCTCTGGGATCGCTGCTTGCCGTAGGAGGATTGCTCGTTTCGGCGCTCACCATCCGGCCCCGGCCACGGTCGTTGCGCGAGACCCTCTACCTGGCGGTACCCCTGGCCGGGGCGGTGGCTCTGGTGGTCATCGCCTGGGGGCGGGTGTAGCGTTTTCGGCAGGTATTACGGTGTCACCCATGCTCGCCGAGATCTCCTACCCACCCATCCCGATCTTCGACGTCGGACCGCTGCGGCTCTCGCTCCACGGGCTGATGGCCGGAGTCGGGTTCGTGGTCGGTGCCTCATTGATGATTCGCGAGGCGCGCCGCCGCGGCTTCGACGAGGACAAGATCACCTCGGTGCTCACCTGGGCCCTGGTCGGATCGCTGATCGGGGCGCGCTACTTCACCACCCCAGCCCACCTCGGTGAGGGCCTTGCCGAGGCACTCAAACCCTTCGGCACCTTCTCGATCATGGGGGGCTTTGCCGGGGGGATCATCGTGGGGTGGTGGCGGATGCGGCGACTCGGACTCGACGTCGCCGCCCACATGGACATGGCGTCGTTCGGTCTGGCGATCGGCACCGTGGTGGGGCGAATCGGCGACCTCCTCATCGTGGAGCATCTCGGCGGTCACACCGACTTCTTCCTCGGCTATGGGGTGAAGCCGGGTTACGACCTGGCACCGCAGCACAACGCCCTGGAGTGCGCCGCCACCAGCCGCGCCGACGGGTTGTGCGCGGTCCCCGGCAGCACCGACCTCGGCGGGGTCTATCACCACGTGGCCCTCTACGACCTGGTGGGGGCGGGGCTCTTGCTCGGACTGCTCTATCTGCTTGCCCGGCGCTGGACCAAGATCCGCTACACCACGCTGATCCTGGTGTGGGGGGCCTGGTACGGCTTGCAGCGCTTTGTCCTCGACTTCATGCGCAACACCGATCTTCCCGGCGCCGATGCCACCGCCGGGCCATTCACCTGGAACCAGTGGACCGGTCTGGTGGTCGGCCTCATCGGGCTCGGCCTGGTGGCCTGGGTGGTGGTGCGGCGTCGTACCCCGGTGGTGTCCGCCGCCGATGACATCGCCCGCGGTGCCCGGTCCCGATCGGGGGCGGCGGCGGGTTGAGCGACACCGCTCCGATTCGGCCCGAGGAGCGCTTCGACGAGACCGTGGTGGCCAGCCATCTGCGCGCCAACCTCCGCGGTCAGATCGGCGACGGGCCGATCACCTTTGCCCAGTTCCCCGGCGGCAAGGCCAACCTGACTTACCTGGTCTCCGCCGGTGACATCGAATTGGTGCTGCGCCGGCCCCCGTTGGGACCGGTGGCTCCCGGCAGTCACGACATGGCTCGTGAATACCGGGTGCTGGCGGTGCTGCATCGCTCCTATCCACCGGCGCCGCAGGCGCTGCACTACTGCGACGATCCCGCGGTCATGGATAAGCCATTCCTTGTCATGGAACGCCGCAAGGGCTTCGTGGTGCGCGGCCAGTGGCCTGAGGCGCTCGACGGATCCGGGGAGTTCCGCGCCGGTGTCGCCAAACGATTGGTCGATCGTCTCGCCGACCTGCACCTGGTCGACTACGCGGCACTCGGCTTGGGCGATCTGGGCCGCCCCGATGGCTTTGCCTCCCGACAGGTGGCGGGGTGGACCGACCGCTGGGGCCGGGCCAAGACCATCGAGGTGCCCGACATGGATGCCTTGGCCGCCCGCCTGGCGGAGCGAGTTCCGCCACCGCAGCGCGCCGTCCTGTTGCACAACGACTTCAAGCTCGACAACACGATGATCGACCGCTCCGGAGAAGTGGTGGCGGTGTTCGACTGGGACATGTGCACCATCGGCGACCCGCTGGTGGATCTGGGCACCACTCTCTCCGATTGGGGTGGTGACGGCGGGGTGGTGGATCTGGTGGCGGGCGATGCCACCGCCCTTGGCGACGTCATGGACGCGGCGACGGTGGCGCAACGCTACGCGGCCCGCACCGGACTCGATCTCTCCGACATCGACTGGTACCGCGCCCTGGGTGCGTTTCGCATCGCGGTGATCGTGCAGCAGATCTACGCCCGCTATGCCCGGGGACAGACGACCGATATGCGGTTTGCGCGACTTGGCGAAGTGGTGCCACCGTTGGCGTCCGCCGGACTGCGCTTCGTTACTGGTGCCTAGTGCCTGGTGCCTAGTGCCTACCCAATTGCCCGCTTGCACGACCAGTGGCTCCATGGGTGGGGACCGTCGTCCATGGTGCGGCCCGCCGTCAGGTTGCGCAGCAGCGCGCCGCGCGACTCCCACACCAGGAGTGCCGCGACCATGGCGTTGTGCTCCGGCTCATAGGGTGAGGCGTCGGCAGGAAAGGACGGGAACTGGACCCGGACCCGGCCGACCCGCTCCGACCAGTAGGTCATGCGGTGCTGGAACAGGCCGGTGACCCCGGAGGTGACATTGACCGCAAACGGGTTTCCCTTGCTCTCGCAGTACATCACATCCAGTGCCGCCTCGACCTGCGGAGGCACGCAGGTGGCGGGATTCCCCGCGACCGCGCACACCGTCTGATCGAGACCCCATCGCGCAAACACGTCGGCGATCATGCTGCGCCACTGCTCGGCGCCGGCGCCCGGGGTATAGCCGGCGGAGTAGCCGCGCTCGGCGTCACGTTGGAAGGCGCGCAACCGCTTGTCGGTGACCTCGTTGAAGGCGCCCTCTCCGGGGAGGCGGAACGTCGTTTGGAATCGGGCCACCGCGGCGGTGGTCTTGTCTCCGTAACCACCGTCGAGCGCCCCGGCGTAGAGGCCGACCCGGGCGAGCCTGGTCTGCAGGGCGAGCACGGCGCTGCCGCCATCACCGCGCCGCAGCAGCACCGCTCCGGGACCGGTGTCCTCACGGCGCAGCCGATCGCGGGTGGTCAGATCGACCTCACCGGTCACCGCCATGGTCATCGCAGACTGGAAGGCGCGCACCGCCGCTTCGGTGAGCAGTCCGAACTTGCCGTCCGCCGTTCCCGGTGGATAGCCCAGGGCGGCTAGGCGTTGCTGGACTTCGGTGACCCCGGGGCCGGTGGAACCCCTCCGGAGAAGCACGGTCGAGGTGAACAGCCGCTCCCAGGTGGCCTGATCGGCGGCCCCGGTGACCGGGAAGGCGACGCTGCGCTGAAAGGCAGACACTGCCGCGGCTGTCTTTGATCCGAACACTCCGTCGCGCGGGCCCGGGTCGTGGCCGGCGGCGAGCAGCCCGCGCTGCAGCTCGAGCACCCGGCTGCCGCGCGATCCGACCGAGAGCAGCGGATCACCGGCGGCGCCCATCGCGGTCCAGGTGGCCTGGTCGACTACACCGCTGACTGCGAGCGATCGAGCCGTCTGGAATCCGCGTACCGCCGAGTCGGTGCGGGTACCGAAGATGCCGTCGACCGGACCGGGGTCGTAACCAGCCGACCGTAGCCGGACCTGCAACTCGATCACGGCCGGTCCGCGGTCGCCGGCGGCCAACGGCAGCGAGTTGACCGCGGCTGCTTCGGGTATGACGAGTAACGACGCAATGGCGGTGATCACCCCCATCAGGGAGAGGGCGGCTCGTTGCCTGCTGATGGCTTTCACCCGAGCCACCGTAGGGCGAAACCGGATTTGTGAGAATTCGCGATTGCACAATGGGCGATGGGCTTTGCGTGATGCGCAGTGGCCCGTAGCCAATAGCCAATAGCCAATAGCCAATAGCCAATAGCCAATAGCCATTCAGCCGATGCCGTGCAACTCCGGTTTGGCGGTTCGCATCATGAGTCCCTCGACCATCTCAGCGGGAACCCGGCCTTCATACAGGACCGCGCCCACCATCCTTGCGATCGGCATCTCCACTCCGTGACGGTTGGCCAGTGCCAGCACCGCCGGGGTGGTCTTCACACCTTCCGCCACCATCGACATCTCGGCGAGTATCGAATCCAACGGCCTTCCCTTGCCCAATTCGACACCGACGCGGCGGTTGCGGCTCTTGTCGCTGAAGCAGGTGGCGATGAGATCACCCATTCCCGCCAGACCGGCAAACGTGAGCGGATTGCCCCCCATGGCCACTCCGAGGCGGGTGAGTTCGGCCAGCGCCCGGGTCACCAGCGCCGCCATCGAGTTGTCGCCGTAGCCGAGGCCGTGGGCCATGCCGGCGGCGATCGCCATCACGTTCTTCAGCGCCCCGGCAGACTCGCATCCTGCAACATCGGGGTTGGTGTACACCCGGAAGGTCGGTCCCATCAAGAGGGCCTGCAGACGGGTGGCGCTGGCGTCGTCCTGCATCGCCACCACCGCCGCAGTGGGTTGGCCGGCGGCGACCTCGGCGGCAAGGTTGGGGCCGGTGAGCACCCCGACCCGGCCTGGGTCCGCCGCGGGCACCACTTCGAGCACCACCTCGGTCATCCGCAGCAGGGTGTCGCGCTCTATTCCCTTGGTGAGGCTGAGGATCGGCTGGCTCGCGGAGATGGATTCGGCAGCCTGCGCCATGACCGCACGGAAGCCGTGGGAGGGGACCGCGATGATGGTGGCATCGGCGCCCTCGAGCGCTGCGGACAGATCGGAGGTGACGGTCACGGACTCGGGTATCGCCACTCCGGGGAGGTATGCGGCGTTCAACCCGGTGGTCATGATCTCGGCGGCGAGTTCGGGACGACGAGCCCAGAGCGTCGTCTCTGCGGTCCGCCCGCACAGGCAGGACATCGCCGTTCCCCACGATCCCGCTCCGACGACCGCGATCCGCATCCGCTGACCGTACTAGCCGCGTCGCTGGCGGCGCGATGATCCTTGACCCGGGGCTCACAAACGACAAGCCTGTCGTTAGATGCGCCCGGGTGACGAACGGCGAACCTACGTCCTCGACACCTGTGTGTTGCTGGCGGATCCCACCGCCCTCTTCCGCTTCGACGAGCACGACCTGGTTCTTCCGCTCGTGGTGGTGGAGGAACTCGATCGCAAAAAGACCCTGATGGACGAAATCGGGGCCAACGCTCGCCGCGCCATTCGTCTGCTCGAGGAGCAGGGAGCCTCTGGTCCCGGTGGCCTGTCCCGGCCCGCAGTGCTCCCATCGGGGGGAACGCTGCGCATCGAGCTCAATGGGATCCACTCGGCCCGTCTCCCCGAGATCCTCGACCCGCAGACCCCGGATCACCGCATCCTCTCCACCTGTCTGGAGCTCGACGCCACTCTGCCGGGAGAGACCGTCCTGGTCACCAAGGATGCCGCGTTGCGCATCAAGGCCGCCCAGCTCGGGGTGACGGTGCAGGACTACCGGGCCGACACCGTGACCGTGGACGAGTCCTACTCCGGGGTCACCGAGGTAGCGGTGGCGGGGACGGTGGTGGACCGGATCTACGTCGAGGGCAAAGTGGTGCTGGAGGGGGCTCCCGATCTCTTGGTGAATCAGTTCGTGGTGCTCCACGGACCGGGATCGCAGTCCGCCATCGCCCAGGTGGCAGACGCCGGACCCCCGGCGACCCTGGTGCGCATCCCCGGCAACCGGAGGGTCTTCGGGGTGGAGACCAAGAATGTGCGCCAGGCTTTCGCCCTGGAACTGCTGCTCGATCCCGCCATTCCCGCGGTCTCGATCATGGGACCGCCGGGCACCGGCAAGACCTTTCTCGCCCTGGCGGCCGGCTTGGAGCAGGTCCTCGAAGCGGGGCGCTATCGCAAGGTCTCGGTGTATCGGCCACTGATCGCGGTGGGGCGCCAGGAGGTCGGTTACCTGCCCGGCGACCTCGACGAGAAACTGGCGCCGTGGATGGCCGCGGTCCACGACAACCTCTACGCCCTGTTCGCCGAAGGCGGACCAGCGGCGGCGCGGGCGGCCCTGGAGGAGCTGGTGGATCGCGACGCCCTGGAGTTGGCGGCGATCACTTACCTGCGGGGTCGATCGATCACCGGCGAGTACGTCATCATCGACGAGGCACAGAACCTGGAGCTGTCCACGCTCAAGGTGATCCTGACCAGGATCGGACCCGACGCCAAGGTGGTGCTGTGTGGTGACTTCACCCAGGTGGACAATCCGTACATCTCGCCCTTTGGCGGCGCCGCAGCGATGATCGAGAAGCTGAAGGGGCATCGCCTGTTCGGTCATGTCACCCTGGAGCGAACGGTGCGCAGCCCGCTGGCGGAACTGGCAGCGACGATTCTCTGAGTTTGGAGTGTGGAGTTTGGAGCTTGGAGTCCAGATTCCGGAACTCTGAACTTCAAACTCTGAACTCTGAACTCAAAACCCACCGAACAGCTGATAGCTGCATTACCTTCCCCCCATGACCGCCTACCCGCCCCGGCACCGCGGCCTGGCTAATCGCACCGCCCGCTATGCCGCCCGCCGGGTCGATGCCATGTTCAGCCGCAATGGTCCTGCCTTTCGCCAACTGGCGGTGTCGTGGGCGGGCAACGTCGCCGGCGACACCCTGGTGACGGTGGCCCTGGCCGGGACCCTGTTCTTCTCCGTGCCCACAGCCGATGCCCGGGGCAATGTGGCCTTGTATCTGGCGCTGACCATGGCCCCGTTTGCGGTGGTGGTTCCGGCGCTGGCGGCGCTCTTCTCGCGGTGGCACGGGTTCTACCGGGCGGTCCTCACCGTGTCCGCGGTGCTCCGGGCGGTGTTGGCTGTGGTGATGATGCTGGGGATGGCGTCGCTGTGGCTGTATCCGCTGGCATTCGGGATGCTGGTGCTGTCGCGGCTGTTCGGCATCGCCAAGTCGAGCATGCTCCCCATTGCACTTCCGCAGCCGATCGCGTTGGTCGGAGCCAACGCCCAACTGGCCCGCATCGGGATTCTTGCCGGAGCTGTGGTGCTCCCGCTCGGGGCGGGTCTGGCTTCGCTGTCGCCTGAGCTCACCCTGGCGGTGGCGGCGGGATGCTTCGCCATCTCCGCTTTCGGCAGCCTCGGACTCCCCGATCCGCGCGAGGCGCTGCGAAGAGACCGTGAGTTGGGGGTGGAAGAGATTCTCGCTCCGATGCCGAGGCCGGCCTCACTGGGTCTGGTGCGCCTGGCCACCGCCGGGGTGCGCCTTCTCAACGGCTTCCTGCTCCTGCTCCTCGCCTTCGAGTTCCGCGGGGCTCAGGCGGCCGGTCCCGACTTCGCCGCGCTAATCGCCGCTGGAGGCGCCGGGTACGGTGTGGCCTCCTTGATCAGCCCGCGCCTGGAGCGGGTGGTGAAGGAGGAGCCGATGGTCGTAGCGGCACTCGCCCTGGAGGCCGCGGCCGCCTTCGTCGCCGGGCAATTCTTCAGCCTCGGCGCCGCGGCGGCTCTGGCGGGTGCGGCCGGTCTGGCGTGGGGCACGGCCAAGTTCGCCTTCGACGGCCTGCTGCAGGCGTCCGTGCCGCCGGAGCGACGGGGCACGGCCTTCACCCGATCCGAGACGATGTTCCAGCTCGCCTGGGTGCTGGGGGCGATTCTCCCGGTGAGCATCAGCATCGATGCCAGGGTCGGATTGGCGGTCGCGGGATGCGCCGCGCTGGCGGCCCAGACCACATTTGTCGCCGGCCTGCTGACGCGGCCGGGTCAGAACCCGGGTCAGTAGGCAGCGGGTCGATCTTGCGCCGCTGGGGTCAGGTGCTCTCGGCTGGCTCGGCTGGCCGGTCGACCGCAACGGTCACACCGGCAAGCAGGGCGCCCAAAGCAGCTGCCGCGGCGAGACGGGGGGCGATGAGGATGGCGGCCACCCCGGCGGCGGCAAGGTTCACCGCCTTGGTCTCCACCAGGGTGTGACCATCGGCGGCGCGCACCGTGACGTTGTGGGCGGTGATGTTTTCCAGGATGTCGGAGATCTCGTCGTTCATTGCAATTAAGCGTAGTGGTGGTGTCGACGCTGCGGCACCTGAGGGCTCCCGCGGCCCTAGCCTCGTCTGGTGCGCGCTCTGCAGATCACCCGGGTGGGATCGCCCCTGGAGGCAGTGAGCCCGGTGACGCCCACCCCCGGCCGGGAGGAGGTGCAGGTGCGGGTCGAGGCCGCCGGTGTCTGCCGCTCCGACGTGCATTACCGCTCCGGCCACCGCCCGATCCCCGCCGTGCCGCTCATTCCGGGCCATGAGGTGGCCGGCACCATTCTCGCCGTGGGTCCGGGAGTGGCGCCGGGACGAGTGGGGGAGCGCGTCGGTGTGCACTATCTAGTGACCTGCGGTCGGTGCGCCCCGTGCCGCCGCGGAGCGGAGCAGTTCTGCACCACCGGCCAAATGATCGGACTCGATCGTTCCGGTGGCTATGCCGAGGTGATCATCGTCCCTGAGGGCAATGCATTCGTCATCCCCGAGGGTGTCACCACCGAGGCTGCCGCGGTGATGATGTGCTCCACCGCCACGGTGCTCCACGCCCTGCGCCGCGGCGGGTTGCGCCCAGGCGACACAGTGGCGGTGCTTGGCGTCGGCGGGCTGGGGATCTCCGCGGTGCAGGTCGCCATGGCGCTCGGAGCGTCGCGGGTGCTTGCTGTCGATCCGAATCCGGTGAAACTGGCAGCGGCGGTGCGCCTCGGAGCCGAACCGATCGATGGCAACGGCGACGTGTCCGCCGCCCTGCAGGCGGTGGGAGGGGTCGACGTCGCGCTGGAACTCGTCGGCCTGGCCCACCTGGTCGGGGTCGCCGTGGCGTCGCTGGCACCGGGGGGACGCGCCGTGGCGGTGGGGATCACCGCCGCGGAGTTCGGACTCGACCCGTACCGCGATCTGGTGCGGCGCGAGGCGGCGGTGCTCGGTTCGGCCGACCATCTCGCCTCAGAAGTAGTCGAAGTGCTCGCCATGGCGGCGCGTGGAGACATCGACGCCGCAGCCGCCATCACCGCCCGGGTGCCACTCGAAGCAGGGGCAGTGAACGCTGCCATGGACCGCCTGGCCGGATTCGGGGACGACATCCGCACCGTCATCCTCCCCGCTGGATAGCGGCGCCATGCTCTGGATACCCGCCTCGGTCCTGGCCGCCATCGTGGATCACGCCCGCAGCGATGCCCCCGCGGAATGCTGTGGCCTGCTTGCGGTGGACGATGCCGGTGCCGTGGTCGGCGCCTATCCGGTGGTCAACATCGAGCGCTCCCCGGTGCGCTTTACGGTCGATCCCGACGGCCACTTCGCCGCACTGCGATCCGCCGAGGCCCGGGGGTGGGCGCTGGGCGGGGTCTATCACTCCCATCCCCGTTCGACACCGGTGCCGTCGCGCACCGACCTGGCCGGTGCCCTCGATCCCCAGTGGTTCCATGTCATTGCGGGACTCGCAGGGGACGCGCCTGAAGTTCGTGCGTGGCGTATCGTCGGCGGAGTGGCGATCGAGGCCCCGATCACGATCCAGGAGGACGCGTGACTCTGAGCTATCACGAGGCGGTGGCTCGTGCCAGGCGTGAGATCCGCGAGATCACCGCGGCGGACTTGGGCATCGCCTCGGGCGTACTGGTGGTAGACGTGCGGGAGCCGTACGAATTCCGCAGCGGCACCATTTCCGGTGCGGTTTCTGCTCCGCTGGCGGGGGTTGCCACGACGGTGGCGGCGCTGGTCCCTGACACGACGGCGGCGATCGTCCTCGTCTGCTCGGTGGGGAACCGCTCCGCCCTGGCTACCAAGGAACTCCAGGACCTCGGCTATCGCAACGTGGCCTCCCTGGCCGGGGGAGTGGCGGCGTGGCGGGCGGGCGGGGGGGAGCTGGTGGCACCGGTGGGAGCCGTCGATGCGGCGCGGCACCTGCGCCAGCAGGTACTTCCCGAGATCGGGCCGGAAGGACAGCGCCGGCTTGGCGCGGCGCGTGTGATCGTCGTCGGCGCCGGGGGCCTGGGGTCTCCAGTGCTGCTCTATCTGGCGGGAGCGGGGGTGGGGACCCTGGCGGTGGTGGACCACGACGTGGTCGAGCTGTCCAACCTGCACCGTCAGGTGGTGCATCGCAGCGGTGACGTTGGTCGGACCAAGGTGGCGTCGGCGGCAGACACCATCGCCGCCATCGACCCCGCGGTGCGGGTGATGGTGGCTGAGGTGCGGCTCACTGCCGGCAACGCCGCCGAGTTGCTGCGCGGATTCGACCTGGTGGTCGACGGCTCCGACAACTTTGATGCCCGGTACGCCATCAACGATGCCGCAGTCACTCTGGGGATTCCCATGGTGCACGGCGCGGTGTACCGCTGGGAGGGACAGGTCACGGTTCTCGATCCACGCCGCGGCCCCTGCTACCGCTGTCTGTTCCCCGAGCCGCCTCCAGTGGGCGCCGCTCCGGATTGTGAAGAGGCCGGGGTGTTCGGCGCGGTGCCCGGGGTCATCGGTTCGCTTATGGCGGTGGAGGCCGCCAAGGTGCTACTCGGCTCCGGCGACCCCCTGATCGGGCGGCTCCTCATGTACGACGGTCTTCGCGGCGAGTTCACCCGGCTCGAGGTAGGGCGGTCATCGAGTTGCCCGCTGCAACACGGCCCTGAGTAGCTGAC